>JASJDF010000381.1 GCA_030065715.1 Xenococcaceae cyanobacterium MO_188.B19
AGCCAGGGTTGATGTAAGTAACTGCTGCCATCTTCTTGATGATAAGCTAAACAACGAGAGATCGCTTCTAAATGTCCAATTAAGTCTGAAGCTGCTTGACGGGGGTTCATATTGCCATAAGTAAAACCGATCAAATCAGATAAGCGGTGATCGCGAAAGACAATAGCTAAATCTCCGTGGGGTGTCTCCAAACGATAGGGACGATACATCAATTCTGGTTCACACACATTACCTGCTTCATCCCGATGGAAAAAATGTTCCAGACTCCAACCTAATACCGCTTCATCGGAACAAATCCATTTAAACCCTTGCTGAGTAATGTAAGGTAAAGTTGCTGGGCTTACAGACTGTTCTGAGGGCCAAAGTCCCCTGGGTTCGCAATCAAACCTTTCCCGATACATTGACCAAGCTTTAGTTAAATGGCGGGGAATATCCTCTTCCCACTGAAAACGCTCTTGGGGGAGAGCCATTTTAGGGACAGCAACCCGCCCCGAATTAGTATCAGCCAGCAAGGGTAAAATTGGGTGAGTATAGGGAGTTGTAGTAACCTCTAATTGCCCTGCATCCTGCATTTTTTTGTGTTGGGGAATGATGCGACTGATGATTTCTCGTTGTTTGGCATAGATCTTTTTGCGATCGCTTAAAGTAAAGTTTTTCCCCTGCTTTAACCACTGGGCGATCTCAGGATCACCCCAAAACAGAGGATCGATCCAAGCTAAATTGTGCCAAGCTAATAAATCCCCATAATCCTGGGCTGTCCAATTTTCCGCACACCAATTATGTCCTTTTTCCTGTCTTTGGCTATATAGTTCGTTGTAGCGGGGATGGGGTTCTACTAGAGTGTGATGATGTCCATCAAAAAAGTTCTTAATAATATCCTGTTTTTGGCGATCGCTTAAATCTTGTTCCGCAGTCAATGCCAGAGCTAGATAGGGATCAATGGCTTTTCCTGCTGCATAATCTTCTAGTTGCAACATCAAAGAAGGAACTAAGTTAACCGTCTGATGCAGTTGAGGATACTTTTCTAAAATTAAGACCAAATCTAAATAGTCTTTCGTCCCATGAAGTCTTACCCAAGGCAAACGATACTGACTCATCCCTTCCTCATTAGTCTGACGGGATTTATATAAAGGTTGGTGTTGATGCCAAATAAATGCAACGTACAAAGGATGAGACATAAATGATAACTAAAGACTCAAAAGTAGCGACTTTGTCAATTATAAGAAAGTATTTAGACAGTAATTTTGTAGTAATTCAATACCAATAACAATTAATATTTTGCAACTTTACTTAACATAAAACAATAAAATAAAAAAACGCTCTACTCTCTAGCTGGGAGCAGAGCTAAAAATAACTAATAGCTTCTTTTTTAGGGTTTCTACTTTTATTAATACCTAAGAAATTTAGGCTTCTCCTTCGACATAATAAAAAAATAGAACCATAGATGCTGCCAAACAAACTAGACAAATAAAAGGCAGCATGGCTGCGGGAATCCAAGAAGCGGTGTAATCGCCTATCATAATAGTACTTTCCTTAAAAAGCTAACAATTTGGATATTACTGCGATCTTTACCTATTTAGGTCAGTTATAAAGATTCTTAACAAAAAGCGAACTAAAATCAAGTTAAAGTAATGCTATTTAATGGATTTGTACAATATCTAAGGAGAAATCAATTCCTATGGACGCGATCCAACACGCTGGAGACCCTCAAGTAGGCAATCTAGCCACTCCTCTCAATTCTTCTGATTTCAGTAAAGCCTTTATCCGCAATCTACCCGCATACCGCTCTGGACTATCAGGATTCCGTCGCGGATTAGAAGTTGGTATGGCTCATGGTTACTTTATCTATGGTCCTTTTTTACTTCTTGGACCATTACGGAATAGTGAAGTAGCTGATATTGCTGGTTTATTAGCTTCCGTTGGTTTAATATCTATTTTAACTGTAGCTCTATCTCTTTATGCTAGTGCTATGGGTGGCGGACCTATTTCCACTGTAACTACTCCTGATATTCCCAAAGAATTAAGTACCAAAGAAGGTTGGAGTGAATTTGCTGGCGGTTTCTTTGTCGGTGGCTGTGGTGGCGCATTTTTCGCCTATTTTATTTGTTCCAGTCCTCAGTTAAATCCTCTAAAAGATTTACTCTTAGGAGTTTTGTTTTAGTATCACCATAATTGGGGTAAAATTCCACAATTTTACTGGTTAAAAAAAAGTTAAGCTCAGGGATATCTCTGGGCTTAATTATTGTCATTTTTTACTAAAATTATTCTTGATAGTCAGTTTCAATTTGAATATCTAAAGTTTCTTCGTCAACATAAACATATAGAACATTGGGACGACAGCATACTTGACAATCTTCTGTATAAGATTGCTGCATCCCTGCACTTAGATCGATAAACGTAATATTGGATTCACCACAAAAAGCACAAATATATTGAGCAGTTGTTTGCATAATAGGGATTCTTTAGTTTTAGCTAATATTAATCTCTGATCTGGCAAACCTGAGATGAATTGTTATTGATCGCAACTTCAATTGCTTTTTGGTTAGTAAGAGTTAAAAATTCAATAATAGCTGCTTTAGCTTTGGCATCTGCTTCCTCTAAAATTCCCTGATTGCAAGCAGTATCAATTATTTTATCTAGAGTTTTTTGCTGTGCCAAAATTTGTAATTGGGGTGCGATATCAGGTCCCAAATTGAGAAACCCTCGATCATAGTAATAGACGTTAGAAGTATTAACATCTATTTTGCTATCAAGTATTTCCGCAGCAGGTAACACAATTGCAATTTTATCAGGACTTACTATAATATCTTCTTGCTCTAGTTTCGCCAAATCAATGCCAGCTTTTACTTCTCCACGAGCCATATACAATAATTTAGTTCTACCTATTACCCAATCTTTCCCCAAAACTCGATCAGCAGAAGTAGGTACTACGGTTTCCATACGATAAACGGTAGTAGTTAATTCTTGGATCCCCTGAATTTTCTCTAAAACAACAGCAGAATTATCTATTACTAGTTTGGGTGATGGGGGATTAAATAAATTTGTTAAAGTTGTAAAAAGGCGATCGCTTGTTCGCCAAATATTCCAAAGCAGCAAGGAAAAAATAGTTAAACTACTACCTACGCCCAGATATAGTATATACTTCCAAGATTTATCAGAATGAGAAGACATAGGATAATAAGGGTCTGATGTAAATTAAGGAAAAAACAGAATAAGAGCAAACATTAGACTGTTGAACTTAGTCTTTAAAAATTCTTTCTGATCAATAGCATAAACTTATTTTAGTCTTAAGTCACACACCCACACCCTAAAGGGATGTGGGCTTGACAAGACCGAAAGCCAATCGGTTTAGGCAAGTTAAAACAGTGTCTAGAGTGGGGTAAAACCCAAACTGAATTTACTGGACATGGCAGTCCAAAGCACAATACAGATGCCTACCTAGTCCGTATTCTCTGCGTAAATCAGTCTCGAAGGTAAGTAAATATTTAGCCCTTATAGGCAAATAAATGCAAAAATCAGTACCAGTAGTAGATACCAACCAAATTCCACTTATGCCGACTACTCCCGAACGAGCAGCAAAGTGGATCAAATCTGGCAAAGGGACTCCTTTCTGGAAGCGGGGAATATTTTGCGTTCGCCTGAACGTAGAACCAAGTGCCAGAAACTACCAACCTATAGCTTGTGGTATCGATCCAGGCTCGAAGATGGAGGGGTATACAATCAGTAGTGCGCTCCATCAATACCTTAATATCCAATCCAGAGCAGTTGATTGGGTAAAAAAGCATATTAAAACTAGACGTGAAATGCGTCGTTCCAGGCGTTATCGCCAAACACCCTGTCGTCAACCAAGGTGGAATAGATTAGCTAACAAAATTAGATTAGCACCTAGCACCAAAGCTAGATGGCAATGGAAACTTAGAATAGCCAGTTGGTTGAGTAAAATCTATCCAATTACGGTGTTTGTGGTAGAAGACATCAAAGCAACTTCCTGGGGTGGTAAATGGGGTAAAACCTTTTCCCCTCTTGAAGTAGGTAAGAATTGGTTCTATTCCCAGCTCCAAAAAATAGCCCCAATAGAATTGCTTCAGGGACAAGAAACAGCAGAACTGAGGAATCAATTGGGACTTAAGAAAAGTAAAAACAAAACGGCAAAAATCTTTTCCGCTCATTGTGTAGATAGTTTCACTCTTGCTTATTCTGCCGTAGGCGGGGAAACAGAACCAAGTAATCAAGACTTGTTAATTGTTACTCCACTTAGGTTTCATCGTCGCCAGTTGCATAGATTAGAACACGCGCCAGGACACATCCGTTCTAGGTATGGCGGAACAATGTCTGCTAATTTTAAGCGCGGTTCGATAGTTAGACATCCCAAATGGGGTTTGACTTATGTAGGCGGAGAAATGGTCAGGCGACCCCGCGCCACCTGCGGGCGCAAGGGAACGCGCCTGACCCGAAGGGTTAAACCAACAAAGCGAGAACCCAGCAGGAAGCTTATTAGCCTTCATTCAATAGAAACGGGTAAGCGATTAACTCAATCTGCTAACCCTAAAGATATTCAATTTTTAACTTACAACACATGGAGGACAAGGTATCTTGCCTCGTAGGGAGTCGATTGCAAAACTTAACCCGCATCGAGCGGTATCGTTTTGCGTCCTTTACCTCCCCTACCTTAAAAGGTAAAGGTATCTCAGGACTTATCTATGAACCATGAACAATTAACAACAGAATGGCTAGAAATTGGCACAATTGTCTCACCTCAAGGATTAAGAGGAGAGTTGAGAGTATATCCTAATTCTGATTTTCCTGAACGTTTCTTAGAGCCAGGAATACGTTGGTTACAGCATCCTCAAACGGAAGAAATTGAAGAAATAGAACTTTTGAGTGGGCGTTATATACCTGGAAAAAATCTCTATGTTATTGCCATAGAAGGAGTAGAAGATAGAGAACAAGCAGAAGAATTACGAGATTATAAAATATTAGTAGACAAAAGCGATCGACCTATTTTGGAAGATGATGAATATCATGTTAGCGATCTGATTGATTTAGAAGTATATAATCAGCAAACAGGAGAAAATATCGGCATTGTTATTGATATTTTTACCGCAGGCAATGATTTACTAGAAGTGAAACTACATCAACAACCAATAGTTGAAGCCAAACCAATTCGCGATCTTTCCCAAATTAGTCGTAGAAGTAAGCGCAAAAAAACCAAAAAACCGAAAAATAAACCAGCTACGGTATTTATTCCATTTGTCAAAGAAATAGTAACAGTAGTAGATATTCCTAACAGTAAAATCGAAATTATTCCCCCTGAAGGCTTACTAGAAATTAGTTAACTTTCTCTGGGCTAATGACCATTTGCTTCTACTTCTGGGCGAATAACCATTCGCCTCTAGTAATCGATTTGTTGGCTTTTTTCTCTAAATGCGATCGCTCTATGCATAATTTTAACCTGATATTATACCAAATCCGATTACCAAAATATACTTTTCGACTGAGAGTATTAATTTAGCTCACAAGCTCCTGCCTCCTGCCTTCTGCCCTCTGCCTTGACCTTGCTTTTAAGTATCGTATCTAAACAGGATTTGGTATTAGG
>JASJDF010000382.1 GCA_030065715.1 Xenococcaceae cyanobacterium MO_188.B19
TGGCTTCCTACTTCTAATACTTATCGAGAAATTTCTAGCTGTTCTAACTTCCACGATTTTCAAGCTAGAAGAGGAGATATCCGTTTTAAGGAAGCTGGGAAAAAAGGTACAAAATACCTCCATACCCTGAATGGTTCGGGTTTAGCAATAGGACGAACTATGGCTGCTATCTTAGAAAACTATCAGCTACCCAACGGTACAGTAGAAATTCCCGAAGTATTGCAACCATATATTAAAAGAGAGGTTCTTTAACAATTAATCATCGGGTGGATAAATTGTTTTGATCTACAGTAATCCAGAAGCAACGGCTTCTAAGTTAAATGCTAAGGCGATTTAATCTCCTCAGCAATCAAGAACCAACTCCCAATCAGTTGGGAAGTAAAATTGATATCCCCCATGAACTTGTTTATCCTGTACCGACGCAGTTTCTAAATAACTAAGATCGCTAATTTTATAAGCAGGTTTATTTAAAGGAGTTCTTGAGGATTTATTAGCCAAAGATTCTTGGTTTTTATTACTGTGATGCTTTTGCAGCTCGTTTATGGAAGTTCGTTGGGAATTATTTTTCATCAATCGATTATAGGTTCGATAGGGAATATAGTGCAGTGGATTGTAACCAGCACAGCGTAAAATGAGAACACAAGCCCAAGAATATTTACCAGCCAAAATTGCCGTGACAATTTCATCAAACTTGCTAGAATCCATTACTTTGTCAAGTTTGGTTTGAGACTGTACTAGATGCTGAGTCATTTTCTTTATTCTGATATTTAGTGACTGTTTGCAATTGGTATTACATTTCGATGCCATCTTGTTGTAGTTTTTTGATCGGTTCTAGCCAAACATCGAGAATGCGACGACGACGAACCATAATATCTGCTGTAGCTGTTTGACCAGCTTTGAACTTGATTTGTTGCTGATCATGAGTAATGTAATCTCGTTCTAGTAATACTTTGACCTCATAAACTTCTCCTAGTTGAGAATTAGGTTTAGCATCGGGAGAAATGTAGGTTACTGTACCAGGAATCAGACCATAAGACTCATAGGGATAAGCATCTAATTTAATTTGTACTGGCATTCCTTCTTCAATAAATCCAGCTTCTTGATTGGGTATAAATGCAGACACCACTAGTGGTGCACCTTGAGGCGCAATTTCAATTACTGTTTCGCCAGCTTGAACGACTTTACCAGAGTTATCAATATTAAGAGACAAAACAACGCCATCCACTGGAGCCTTAAGAAATTTTTGCTCAAGCTTAGCTTGAGCAGCAGCTAATAAATTCTCTGTATCAGCTATTTTCCTATCTATTTGCACTGACTCCAATTCCAGTTGCTTAATTCTCTGTTGAGCTTCTAGTTGAATTCTTGTACCTTCAGATTTTTTTCGGATAAACTCTGCTTCTAATCGCTGTGTCTCTCTTAAAGCGGAAGCTAATTCACCCCGATTATAGGTAATACGAGCTTGAAGCTCTCGCATGGCTTGATTAGACTGGAATATGTGTTCTCTAGCATTGGTAATTTCTTGAAGCTGACTTTGAGTAATTTGTCTTTCTGCTTCTCTTAATGATTGTTCTGCTTGAAAAAAGTATTCTTGAGACACTGCTCCTTGTTGTGCTAGAGGTAGTAATCTTTCTAAACGGTGTTGACGAGATTTTTTCTCGGCTTTTAATTGATTCAAGCGTTCTATTGACAAACTTGCCAATGACTTGAGCCTAGCTTGTTGTTCTAAATGGGCTTTTACTTCTGACTTTTGTTGAGATAGTAAGTATCTAAAGGTATCAGCCTTGCCTTTGGCTACAAAAATAGCAGCGAGTTGAGCTGAAATCTCAGCCCGAGAAATATCTTCTTGAGTTTTTGCTTCTAAAATTATCTTTTCTCGTAATCCCTGTTTTTGGCTCAACTCACTTTGATAAGCTTGGATCATTTGTTCAAGTCTGACAATTTCTTGTTCTGCTAACTTGGTGTCCAACTCCACCAAGGTTTGTCCTGCTTTCACTTCGTCTCCTTCTTTGATGGCGATATGCTTGACTTGACCTAATTCCACTGGCTCAACTTTGTAAGTTTCGCCCTGAGGTACTAACTGTCCTTGAGCTTTACTTACTTCGTCAATTGTTCCATACCAAGCCCAAGTGCCAAAGGAAAGACAAAAAGCCATCGCTCCGAGGGTAACTCTTTGGGGGAAAGTAGCAGGAGGTTCTTCCAAAACTTGGTTTAAAGCAGCAGACCAGTTTGCCACTTGCTTTTGAGGAATTGCGATCGCTGTAGAGTTTAGAGGATTTAAAGATGCTGAAGTTGATGCTACTGGAGTCAATTTAGCTTGAGGAAAACTGGAAGCTGTTACTTGTGTTGCTTCTGGAAAATTTTTACTGTTGCCAAAAATATCTCCTGGCGAACTCTTGGGAAGAGTTGCTATTGATTGAAAAAATTTCATGATGATCCAAATTCAGGATAAATGTGAGTATTGATGGTGAAAAATATTGAAAATTCTGCTTGAGAATATCCAAAAATATTGTTGAATAATGACTCTAATTACTGTGTATATCCTGTATTGGATTCGCTCCTGAAGTTAAAGCTCAATTAGATTTGCTTTGAGCACTTAGGGAAACTATGTTCAACAACTTGATAATCTTGGATATTGGGTCTTTTTACTGTTAGTTTATAAGCTTATTGTCAGCTTATGCTTGTAACTTAAAACCAATTTGTGAGGAAATTGTGAGGATTTTCCTTTTATACAAAACTTAACTATGGAGCTTTTTTCGTAGATTCTTTGGGATCAATTGCCAATAGGCTCTTTAGTTAATGGTTTTTCCTGGATCGCCAAAAAGATTTGAAAATAATGGGTAAAGAATATGTAAAGAATATGTAAATTAATTTTCAATAGCTTTGAATTTAATCTATTATACTTAAGTGAAAAGATTGAAAATTTCTGTAAAACCCCTTACACTTAATAATTCTGTACTTGCTTAAACTATATTTAGCTTTCCTAATATAGCCAAGTATATTACCGAATAGAACACAGAACAGTAACACTTGTTACAAGTAGAATTGATATTTATTAAATGACTTACATTGTTTTTATTGAGGTATGAGTAAGTCAGCGAAACTGGTATTTAATCCAACTTAGATATATATATACTACCGTTAAACTCAACTTAATTAGTTGAGCATTAAAATGTATCAAAATATTCAAGTTCGGTCAGGTTCTTGTCGTCAAGATCAGCTAGAACTTATTGTTTTGGCATTGGAAAAGAAATTCGAAATAGATCCAAAAAGTCAAGATATTCTGGCTAAATTAAGCGAATCTTGTGAAATTTTAGAATTTAAGCTAGGAGACTTCATCGGCAATATAGGGGATGCTAGTGCTAATTTAGCTCAACAGCCAAAGAATGATCGCGAATCAGCCTCTTTTCTTTACCTAATTTGCCAGGGGCGAGTGCGATTACTAAGTTTTGATTCTCAGAAGCAGCAAGACGTTCCAACGGAATTACTCACTGAAGGAGATAGCTTTGGTGAGGAACCTCTGTTTAATGAAGCCTATTTGTCCTATAAAGCGATCGCAGCTTCTCCCAGAGATGGTTCAATGGCAACTGAAGCTAAAGTTTTAGTAGCTAGAATTCCTTTAGAGCAACTGGAAACTGAACTAGACCTGTCAAACCTCATTTTACAAAGGTGGCTGAGGGAGACCCAAAATCGCCAAAGCTTGATCTTTTTTAAGACGTTAACCGATTTAGGTTCTTTTTCTAGTCGCAGATTACAGCAAATTTTTCCTTACCTAGAAACAAGAACCATTAACTCAGGGACGGCTCTTGCCCAAACAGGTCTAGACCGCTTTTGGCTGCGTCAAGGTCAAATTCAGAATCAATCTTTAGCCATTGGTGATTCTTGGGGCTATCCTGATCCCATCCCTGATGATTGGGTGGCTGAAACTGACTTAGTAGTTTATAACTTACCAAAACAGAATTGGGAAACAGTTTGTGAGATCGCACCTAATTTTGCTAACCTTTACCTGAAATCGGAAGTATCAGAATGTAATAATGTTGTTCAGAGCAAAATAAAGAGTGTTTCAAGCTCTAAACGCCAAACTTCGGATTTAGTTCCCAGAAATCTGACCCCATCCCAATCCTTAAATGCTGCCACTGAGGGTAAGAAAAATGCTTCTACCATACAATTCCCTCAACCAATCAAAAGACCTTCTCAGTTGTGGAAACGTTACCCTTTTATCCAGCAACAAAGTTCTTCTGACTGTGGTGCTGCTTGCTTAAGCATGATTAGTCAATATTGGGGTAAAAGATTTACAATCAACTCCCTACGTAATCTCGCAGGAATTGGTCGTACAGGAGTCTCCCTCAAAGGTCTAACTAAAGCAGCAGAAAATTTAGGGTATCAAACTCGACCCGTAAGAGCTAGTCTGAGCCGTCTGATTGAGCAGACAAATCCTTGGATTGCCCATTGGGAAGGCAATCATTATGTGGTGGTTTATTGGGTTAAAGGAGAACGGATTTTAGTTGCTGATCCGGTTAAAGGAAAGCAGGTTTTGTCCCGCCAAGAATTTCTCACTGGTTGGACAGGATTCGCCTTACTACTAAATCCCACAGAGCGTCTCTATCAAATCCCCAACGAAAAACGCTCTCTAGGTCGATTTTTTGGGCTGCTTTTGCCCTATCGAAAGTTAGCCTTACAAATTATCACCCTTTCGGTGTTAATTCAAGTTTTTGGCATAATTTCCCCCTTATTTACCCAAATCATTCTTGACCAAATCGTAGTTAACAAAAGCCAAAGTACTCTAAATGTTTTTATCATTGGAGCTTTGCTGTTTGGTTTGTGGGGTATGGGTTTGTCTGCCACTCGCAGCTACTTGATGAGTTATTTTTCTAACCGTCTCAATCTCACCATGGTCAGTGGTTTTATTAACCATACTCTCAATCTGCCTCTGAAATTTTTTGAATCCCGCAGAGTAGGAGATATTACCACTAGAATCGGGGAAAACTCGAAGATTCAGCGATTTTTACTGGGACAAGTGATGCTGTCTTGGTTAAATTTTGTCACTGGCTTTGTTTATCTAGGGTTAATGCTCTATTACAACTGGCAGTTAACGATGCTGGTTTTGGGGTTAATTCCCCCTATTGTAATTTTGACTTTGGTGGCAACTCCTTTACTACGTAAATTATCCAGAGAAAGATTTAATGCAGCAGCCGATCAAAACTCTTCTCTAGTAGAAATGATGACGGGCATAGGTACGGTAAAAGCGATAGCAGGGGAACAAGAAGTTCGCTGGCGTTGGGAAGACTTGTTAACTCATCAAATTAATGTGCGGTTTAAAGGGCAAAAACTAGCAATTAATTTAGGACTCCTGAGCGGATTAATTAACTCTATCGGCGGAACTGCTCTATTGTGGTATGGGGCAACTTTGGTGATTCAAGACCAGTTAACTATTGGTCAGTTTGTGGCTTTTAATATGATGAAAGGTCGGGTTATTAGTCCTGTCCTGGCTTTAGTTGGTCTTTGGGATGAACTGCAAGAAGTACTAATTTCAGTAGAAAGACTGAATGATGTCTTTGACACAGAACAAGAAGAAACTCCTGACAAACAAATGCT
>JASJDF010000012.1 GCA_030065715.1 Xenococcaceae cyanobacterium MO_188.B19
TGCGGTTTAAAATTTTTGCCACAGATATTGACAAAATAGCTTTAGAGAAAGCGACTCAAGGAATTTACTCGGAAAATATTACTAACGATATTGGTTTTGAAAGATTAGAAAGATACTTTATTGAAAAAGACAAGTCTTTCCAAGTAATTCGGAAACTGCGAGAAAAAATACTTTTTGCTCCTCACGATTTAACTAAAGATGCTGGTTTTACCCGCATGAATTTAATTAGTTGTCGCAATGTTTTAATTTATTTACAACCAGAATTACAACAGCAAGTATTGCGAAATCTTCATTTTTCTTTATTATCCAAGGGAAATTTGTTTTTAGGGGAAGCGGAAACTTTAGGCAATATTGAAGAAGAATTTAAACCACTCTATAAAAAAGGCAAAATCTACCAAAAACGCCGAGATGTGAGATTACCCCTTCCCGTTAAAGGAGTACATAAAATAGAGCATTCTTTAGTATCTTTACTTCCTCACAAAGATAACCAAGAATCTAGACTTGAACCAATATTAGATAAAGCTTTTAGTGTTTTTCTAGCCAAATACCAAGCTACTTGTTTGCTAGTAGATCGGGAGAATAAACTATTTCATGTTTTTAATGACGCGATCGAAGTCTTAAAATTGTTTCAAGGTAGAACTACCACTGATATTACTAAATTAATTCTCCCTGATTTACAATTACCCTTAGTTACCGCTTTACATCGTGCCAAAAGGGAAAAAATCCCCGTCTCCTATACAGGGATTAAACTGAATCGTGATAATGGAGTTCAATCGGTTAAGTTAGAAGTCACCTATCACGAAAGCAATAAACTAGCAGATGACTTCTTCATGATCTTTATTCAAGAAGATGGATTGCAAGAACAACCTTCTGGAGAGAGGTTCCAAGCAGATGCAGAAGCTTCTCAAAGAATCATGGAATTGGAGTATGAACTTCAGCAAACTAGGGAAAATCTGCAAGCGGTAATTGAAGAGTTGGAAACAACCAATGAAGAACAACAAGCCACTAACGAAGAATTAACTGCTTCCAATGAAGAATTGCAGAGTACCAATGAAGAATTACACTCAGTAAATGAAGAACTATATACAGTAAACGCGGAATATCAGTCTAAAATTGAAGAATTAACCGAATTAAATAACGATATTGATAATTTACTCCGCAGCACAGACATTGGGGTAGTATTTCTCGACCGAGATTTGAAGATTCGTAAATTTACCCCAGCAGCAACTGTTGCGATTAATCTCCTAGCAGCAGACATCGATCGTCCTTTAGAACATATTACCCATAACCTGGATTGTGATAACTTAATCGAACTCCTTCATACAGTCATTGAAACTCAGGAAGTTGTAGATCGAGAAGTTAAATTAATCAAACGAGATTTCTACTTGTTAATGCGAATTAATCCCTATTTGCAAGAAGATGGCGGTTTAGATGGTGTAGTAATTACTTTTATTGACATTGATGAATTAAAAGCCGCTCAAGAACAAGTACATTTAGTTAATCAAGATCTAAAGCAGTCTCAATTACAACTCCGTCAACTCAACCAAGAATTAGAACAAAGGGTAGAAGAACGAGCTCAAGCCTTAAAACAGTCAGAAACTCGCTTAAGGGCGATTTTAGAAACTACTAGCTCACTAATTTATCTCAAAGATATTCAAGGACGTTATCTTTTAGTTAATCCTCAATATCTGCAACTTTTAAATCTGAAAGAAGCAGAAATTTTAGGGAAGTCAGATGGGGATATTTTTGGGGAAAAAGTTGCCCAATCTTTTATTGAAAATGACCATAAAGTAATTGAAGCTGGTGTAGTTCTTAAATTTGAAGAGCAAGTACCCCTTCCCGATGAAAGTATTCATACCTATCTAGTTACTAAAGCACCTTTACGGAGAGAAGATGGCACTATATATGCAGTGTGTGGCATTTCTACTGATATTAGTGAACAAAAACAAACGGAACTAGAACTAAGGAAAAGTGCCGAAAGGGAAAGAGGCATCTTAAAAGTAGTAGGAAAAATGCGGGAAACCCTAGATATTGGTGAAATTTTCCAAGCCACTACCAAAAAACTCCGTTCTACCTTAAAGTGCGATCGCGTAGCTATTTATCAGTTTAATCCTGACTGGAGTGGGCAATTTGTCGCAGAATCCGTTAAAGCAGGCTGGATTTCTCTTTTAAGTTCAGAAAACACCAAAATTTGGGCGGATACCTGCTTACAAGAAACAGAAGGTGGTCGTTTTTGGCATCAAGAAATCTTTGCTATTAGTAACGTAGAAGAGGCTAACTTTACCTCCTGTCATCTAGATTTATATAAAGAATTTCAAGCACAAGCTTTTTGTGTAGTTCCTGTTTTTCAGGGAGAAAATCTCTGGGGTTTACTAGCTGCTTACCAAAACGATGGTGCTCGCCAATGGAAAGAAGGAGAAATTCGATTACTAACCCAAACTGGGATTCAGTTAGGCATATCGATGCAGCAAGCAGATTTATTTGCTCAAATCCAAAAACAATCTGTACAACTCCAACAAGCTAAAGAAGCAGCAGAAGCAGCGAATCAAGCCAAGAGTGCTTTTATCGCTCACACCAGTCATGAACTGAGAACACCCCTTAACGCAATTTTGGGATTTGCTCAAATTCTCAAACGGGAATCCCAGTTTACTCCTCAACAATATCGCGGTATCGACGTAATTTATCAATCAGGGCAGCATTTACTTACCCTAATTAACGATATTCTGTTTTTAGCAAAGATAGAAGCAGGGAAACTCAACTTAGAATCAAAAGATGTTCAATTAAGCTCCTTGTTAGAGAATTTAGCGACAATTATCCGCATTCGCTGTGAAGAAAAAAATCTCCAATTTAACTATGAAGTATTATCTTCCCTTCCTTGTTTTATTCATTGCGATGAAACCCGTCTGCGTCAGGTTTTACTGAATTTGTTGAGTAATGGAATTAAGTTTACACATAAGGGTCATATTACTTTTAAAGTTGGCTATGTAGAAGACTTTAGTAAAGAAACTCAAACTTTACCAATGTGCGAATCTGCAACTAGTTTTAAACCAAGCAAAATTAGGTTTCAGGTAGAAGACACAGGAATTGGCATTCCTAGCGATAAATTAGAAGATATATTTTTACCTTTTCATCAATTAGAAAATTCCCCATCATCTCAAGAAGGAACAGGATTAGGACTATCTATTAGTCAGAATATTGTAGGAGAAATGAATAGCGAAATCTTTGTTAGTAGCGTTTTAGGAAAAGGTAGTACTTTTTGGTTCGATCTCGATCTACAGGAAATAGAAACCACAAATCC
The DNA here is from genome assembly GCA_030065715.1 of Xenococcaceae cyanobacterium MO_188.B19. GTDB lineage: Bacteria > Cyanobacteriota > Cyanobacteriia > Cyanobacteriales > Xenococcaceae > JASJCP01. The sequence continues at coordinate 3,299 of JASJDF010000012.1, forward strand.
CATTCAAGACATACCCTATAAACCCGATGTAATTGGTTACAAAGGTAAACAGCGCACTATTTTAGTAGTAGATGATTTAGCAAATAATCGTTCTTTTTTAGTAAATTTACTGCAATCCCTAGATTTTAATATCTTAGAAGCCAGTAATGGTTTAGACGCGATCGCTCTAGCTCGTCAAAATCAACCCGATTTAATCATTCTCGATCTGATTATGCCAGAAATGGATGGTTGGGAAGCAACTAAAATAATTCGACAAGATGCAACTATCAAAGATGTAATTATTATTATTGTTTCTGCAAGTACTCTTCCTGCTACAGAATCTTCTTCCCGTGAAGTGGGAGCTAATGGGTTTTTGGCTAAACCCCTCAATTTTGAGAAATTATTAAATGTTTTGAGTCAATATTTGGGGCTGGAGTGGATTTATCAAGAAAATAATCAGGTAATAACCACTGAATCTGTTCGAGTTCCCAATTCTGATTTTATCGCTCCAGCTCAAGAGCAATTAAATATGCTACTTGATTTGGCTTTACAAGGAGATATTCGAGAAATCCTTTCTCAAACTATACTATTAGAAGCTAATTCCGAGTTAGTCCCTTTCTGTAAAAAATTACGTCAACTAGCAGAAACTTGTCAAATGAAAAAATTAAAACAATTTTTGCATCAATATTCTGTTCATGGTCATTCGTAACTAATTATGATAATCATAATAGGCAATTTCTAAACTTTGTTCTTTAGGATTTTCTTTCACGAATAAAATATTTGATGATGAATTGATTTCAAAGAAAAATAGTATTACTATCTTTGGAAATCAAAAAGCCAAGAAAAATATCCTACATAAAAGAAATGAGTAAATTGCAACGGGAAGAAGATGAGATGTATGAAGTAGGATACATGATAGAAATTCTACCAAATTGTCGAACTTGTAAACATCATCACGGTCAAATTTATGGAGGTGTTGAGCTGGTGTGTGCCGTTCATCCCTATGGATATAGTGGAAATAGCTGCTCTGATTATCAAGGGAAAAAAAGGCGACTTTTTTGACCGTGTCATTAAAAATTACTGAATTGTAAATTATCACGCTCTTTTTCCATAAATAGAGGTTACTTTTTCAGGAACCTCTACCTACTAATTACTAACCATTTTCAGCCATAAAAAAACTCGACATTATCAAATAAATCGAGCAATTAGAATTATTTTTTAGAGAATTACAATTCAGTGGTTAGTTTAATAACCCCCTTTATTGCGATAACCGCCTCCAGAAGAGTTACGATTATTTTCACGAGGTCGAGCTTTATTGACTCTCAATTCTCTGCCCATCCATTCTGCACCATCGAGAGTTTCAATGGCTGTATCTTCATCTGTTTCACTTTCCATTTCCACAAAACCGAAACCGCGCATTCTCCCAGTTTCACGATCTGTGGGTAAATAGACTCTTTTTACTGTTCCATATTCACTAAAGACACTAGAAAGGTCTTCTTGAGTGACATCAAAGGACAGATTACCGACATAAATTGACATTGGGTTGTCTCCTAGATCTTAAATAGCTTGAGATATAAGGTTCGGGAACAACCTTGCCAATACTTAAAAGCCAAACGACCATAACTAAACTTTAAACAAACGCTGTACCGAGTTAAATCTCTTTTCCTTGTAAGATAGCACAGCTTGATTGAACCAAAGAATGGGAATATAGAAAAGAATGTTAAAAAATGCTAATACAGACTAGTATTAATATCAAAATTTTTCAATCAATTTCTACAAGATAACAAACTAGGTCAATCTTCATAAGGGGAGGTTTATGACATTAAATGGTGCTAAACACAATGAACTGCGACAATTAGTTCGTTCCCAACTAGAGTTATTACTTGAGAGTGGCAACCTAGAGGGAGCAAAAGCCCTTCTTATTCCAGTACAACCAGTTGATATTGCTGAAGCCATAGAAGGAATTCCTGAATCTATGCAAGTCATCGCTTTTCGCTTACTATCCAAAGCTGAAGCGATAGAAGTATATGAATATTTAGATTACTCTGTACAAGAGGCTTTGATTGAAGAATTTAAACGTCAGGAAGTAATTGATATCGTAGATAAAATGTCTCCTGATGATCGTGCCAAGTTATTTGATGAGCTACCAGCCAAGGTAGTTGGTCGTCTGCTATCTCAACTCAGTCCCAAAGAGCGTCAAGCGACAGCTCAGTTATTAGGCTACGACGATGATACCGCAGGACGCATCATGACTCCTGAGTACATCTCTCTCAAGGAAAGTTTCACGGTAGATGAGACCTTAGAGAAAATTCGCAGCTTGGCTAATGCTTCGGAGATTATTTATTACTTATATGTTACTGATGCTTATCGCCGTTTGACGGGGATTGTTTCTTTGAGGGATTTGGTTGTGTCTGCTCCTCAAACTACTTTAGGGGATATCATGACCCGTGATGTAGTTTTTGTTCATACCAATACTGACCAAGAAGAAGTAGCTAGAATTATTCAACGCTATGATATTTTAGCTGTCCCCGTCGTAGATCGAGAAGACCGCATAGTTGGTGTAGTAACGGTTGATGATGTGATTGATATTATCGAAGAAGAAGCAACTGAAGATATTTATGCTTTAGGTGGTGTTCAGTCTGATAGAGAGAATTATTTTCAAACTGGTTTAGTCACAGTAGCTCGCAGAAGAGTAGTCTGGCTGTTGGTTTTATTATTGACTAATACTGTCACAGGTACAATTATTAGTTCTCAACAAGGTCTTTTACAAAAAGTCGTAATTTTAACCGCTTTTATACCCCTGTTGACTGGCACAGGAGGAAATGTGGGGGCGCAATCTTCTACTGTGGTAATTCGGGGTTTAAACACAGAAGAAATTAATGATATGGGTCCTGGTAAAGTAGTATTTCGGGAAGCTTTGGCTGGACTACTATTAGGTAGTATTCTAGGGATTATGGCAACTATTTGGGCTTTTTGGCTCCAAGGTAACATTGAAGTTGCATTATCTGTTGGGGGGAGTTTAGTTGCGATCGCACTTTTAGCTTCTGTTGCAGGTTCGGCTCTACCTTTTATGTTTCGCTCTTTCGGACTCGATCCCGCTTTGATGTCTGCCCCTTTTATCACTACTGTAGTAGATGTTTTGGGAGTCTTAATTTACTTTAGTATCGCTCGTGTGATTCTAAGAATTTAATAGAAAAAATAATTAATAATCAAGAAAAATAGTCTTATCAGGTTGGCAATGCCCACCTTAACCTCATGTTAGTTACTGAAAAATTACATTTAAACCTAAATAAAATAGCCAATCAAGACCAAGTATTAATATTAACTGGAACGACTTGGGAAGACTTTGAACAATTAACAAGTGAAGAGTATTTAGGGTATCGAGCCAGTTATAAAGATGGAGAAATAGTAATTGTGTCACCAGGCAGAAATCACGAAAGAATTAGTAGAACAATATCAGCTTTAGTAATTGCTTATTGTCGAAAATACAATAAACCTTGTTATCCTTTTGGCTCTACTACACTGAAAAATCCTCCTCTAGCAGCCAAAGAGCCAGATACAGCTTTTGCCATTGATACAGACAAAGATACTCCTGATGTAGCAATAGAAGTAATATTCTCTAGTGGTAGTATTGCCGATTTAGAAAAATATAAAATGTTGGGAATTAAGGAGGTTTGGTTATGGCAACAGAATCAACTTACTTTCTATCAATTATTAGATAACGATTATCAAATAATTCCTGAAAGTAACTGTTTTCCCAAGCTTAAATCTTCTGAATTTATAGAGTTTGTAAATCGCGGATTAACGGATGATATCCTGTCAATCGAAAAGAATTTTCTAGAGAATTTGAAAAATTAAACTAATCCCAAATAAGATGCGATCGCGCTTTTTACTTTCTCCGCCTGTTCTGTCAACTCATCAAAATTCTGAGCTACTAGCTTTTCTCCTATTTGCTGAATAAACCCTCTCTGGATTTAGAGCTGAAAGGTTTATTAGCTCTGCTTCCTGCTGTTTTCTAATTTTGTCGAACTCGCGTTATGAAAAGACGCTATTTTTTTAAATCTGCTGCTGCCAGCGCGATGACTTTATCATTAATTAAAGGCTGCGCTCGCAGTGAAACAGGAAAAACCAGACCCAATTTTGTATTTTTTCTCATTGATGACCAACGTAATGATACTTTAGGATGTGCTGGTCATCCTATTATTCAAACTCCTACTATTGATAACCTCGCAGCTAAAGGTTGTCGATTTTCCAATGCTTTTGTCACAACTTCTATCTGTGCAGCGAGTCGAGCTTCAATTTTGACTGGATTATATGAAAGAACTCACGGATATACATTTGGCACTCCCCCTCTAAAAGAAGCTTATATAGCTCAAAGTTACCCGATTTTACTCAAACAGAATGGCTATCGTAAAGGGTTTGTAGGCAAACTGGGGATGGAACTCCCAGAAGGTTCAATAGAGAGAATGTTCGACTATTTTAAGCCTCTAGAGAGAAATCCTTATTTTCATCAAATGTCTGACGGCTCAAAAAGACACGAAACCGATCTCGCTGCCGATCATACTATTGAGTTTCTGAGTCAAAATCCAGTCAATATCCCTTTTGCTATTAGTATTAGCTTTAATGCAGCTCATGCTGAAGATAGTGACAAAGAAAACCACTATCCATCTCCTCAGTCAGTGAATGGTATGTACGAGGACATAGTAATACCTCCTCCAGAACTATGGAATCCTGAAATATTTCAGTCTCTGCCCAAGTTTTTGCAAAATTCAATTAATCGCGATCGTTATTTTTGGCGTTGGGATACCCCTGAAAAATACCAAAAAAATATGCGAGCCTATTTTCGCATGATTACAGGGATCGACTTTGCTATTGCTAGAGTCTTGGAAGAGCTAAAGAATTTGAATCTATCTCAGAATACCATCATAATTTATATGGCAGACAACGGATACTATATGGGAAATCGTGGTTTTGCTGGCAAATGGTCTCATTTTGAAGAATCTCTCAGAATTCCACTCATCATCTATGATCCCCGTGTTCCTGAATCTTCTCAGGGGATAGTAGCAGAATCAATGGCACTAAATATTGATATTCCATCCTCTATTATCGATCTTGCTGGAATAGAAATCCCAGAAACATACCAAGGAAAAAGCCTAATACCCTTAATATATGGCAAGAACATTACTAGATGGAGACAAGATTTCTTCTGCGAGCATCTAATGAATCATGGCGGAATACCGAAATGGGAGGGAGTTCGAGGAAAACAATTTGTTTATGCCAGGTATTTCGAGCAACAGCCTGTTTTCGAGTTTCTCCACGACCTAAATAAAGACCCAAACCAGTTAAGCAATTTTTCTGGAGATGAAAATTATCAAAAAGTTCTGAAACAAATGAGGAAAAGGTGTAACCAATTAAAAAACAAATACAGTAAAGCTAAACAAAACTTTTCAACTTAATTCAGTTCTCCTATCATTTGTGCCAAATCAGCTTTACTATAAAGAGCAATTTTTAATAACTGACTAAAAATCAACTTTGAGATTATTACAATAAAAAAAGCAGAATTTTAGAACATTAAGGGGACTATGGAGTATCGGCGATTTGGTCGTACAGAATTACAGATGCCTGTATTCTCCTGTGGGGGAATGCGATATCAGTATAAATGGCAAGACGTACCGCCTTCAGAAATTCCAGAGGCAAATCAACGTAATTTAGAAGCGACAATTATGCGATCGCTGGAAGTAGGGATCAATCACATCGAAACCGCCAGGGGGTATGGTAGTTCGGAAATGCAACTAGGGAAGATATTACCGAAGATAACAAGAGAAAAATTGATCTTTCAAACTAAAGTTTCCCCTAAACCAGACCCTAGGGAATTTCGTCGGCAATTTCAGCAGTCTTTAAATTTTATTGGTCTAGAATATATTGATTTATTGGGGATACACGGTATTAATAATGAAGAGACTTTTTACAATACCATGCGCCCTGGTGGGTGTTTAGAGGAGGCTAGAAAACTGCAAAAAGCCGGAAAAATCCGCTTTATTGGCTTTTCTACTCACGGCTCTACAGAAATAATTACTAAAGCTATCAATACAGGAGAATTCGACTATGTCAATCTCCATTGGTATTACATCAATCAAAATAATTGGTCGGCAATAGAAGCAGCCACAAAACAAGATATGGGGGTGTTTATCATTAGCCCTTCTGATAAAGGGGGAAAACTCTACAATCCCCCTGCCAAATTAGTGGAATTATGTAAGCCTCTCAGTCCGATGGTGTTTAATGATTTATTTTGTCTATCCCATCCTCAAGTTCATACTCTTAGTTTAGGGGCTGCTAGACCCACAGATTTTGACGAACATATCAAAGTTTTACCTTTACTAGACCAAGCTGAAACTATTTTACCGCCTATTATTAAGCGTCTAGAAGAACAAGCGATCGCATCTCTAGGAAAAGATTGGATGGAAACCTGGCAACAAGGCTTACCTAGTTATGAAGTAACTCCTGGTAAGATTAATATTCCCGTGATTTTGTGGTTAAGAAATTTAGCGATCGCCTATGATATGACCGAATATAGTTCAGCTAGATATAATTTACTCGAAAATGGTGGTCATTGGTTTCCAGGGGCGACAGCTAAACAAGTAGCTCAGTTTGACTTATCTGCTTGTTTAAAAGATAGTCCTCATCAAGATAAAATACCTAGTCTATTAGCTCAAACTCATCAAATGTTAGGAGGAAACGCTGTTCAAAGGCTTTCTCAAAGCTAGATCTTGTCATTAGTCTTTTGTCCTTTGTCCTTTGTTTTTTGAGCAATGATATCCGAAGGTGTCCTAAAGGATACCGCTTCGCATATACCCTTTAGGGTTAGGAATCCTTTAGGACTAATGACCAATGACCGATAACCAATGACTAATTTAAGAAAAAATGGCTGGACATAGTAAATGGGCAAATATTAAAAGACAAAAAGCAAGAGTAGATGCCAAAAAAGGCAAAACTTTTACTCAGTTATCCAGGGCAATTATCGTTGCTGCCCGCAGTGGTATTCCCGATCCCGATGGTAATTTTCAACTACGCACTGCTATAGATAAAGCCAAAGCAGCAGGAATTCCCAATGAAAACATCGAAAGAGCGATCGCAAAAGGAGCCGGAACTTATCAAGAAGATGGGGCAATTCTGGAAGAAATCCGTTATGAGGGTTATGGTGTTGCAGGGGTTGCCATCTTAATTGAAGCCCTAACCGATAATCGCAATCGCACTGCTGCCTATCTTCGGTCAGCTTTCACTAAAAACGGCGGTAATTTGGGAGAAACAGGCTGTGTTAGTTGGATGTTTGATAAAAAAGGCGTAATTTTACTATCAGGAGCAATTGAAGAAGAAACTCTCCTAGAAGCTTCTATGGAAGGAGGGGCAGATAACTACGAAATCCTAGAAGATAATCAAGGTGCAGAAGTTTATACAGAAGTCGCTAATTTAGAAAATTTAAACCAAGCACTGCAAAGCCAAGATTTACCAGTGAAAGAATTAGAATTACGCTGGATACCCAATAATAATATCGAAATTAGTGATTTAGAAGAGATGCGATCGCTTATAAAACTCATAGATACCCTAGAATCCTTAGATGATGTGCAAAATGTAACGGCTAATTTCGATGTAGCTGATGAGTTATTAAATGCTAATATCTCTTAATTACAATTATGTTTTAATAAATAAGTAAAAAACTGCTGTAATGCAATGAGCCAAAATTCTACAGCTAATAAAACTAAAACTACTTCCATTCCCAAGTCTGTAAAACTTGCAGATACTTACTACGGCATATTTGGGCTACATCCTTCTGTATCTGTAATTGAGATTCGTCGCCGTTATCGACAACTCAGCAAACAATATCACCCCGATACTACCAATTTGCCACCTGCCCAGGCAAAAGCTAAATTTCAGCGACTGAATGAAGCTTATGGGACTCTTAGCAATCCCCAACGGCGATCGCTATATGACTTGAAAATCGGCTATTCTCGGATTAATGTCATTCAAGCACCAACAGGTTGGGAAAAGCCAGAAGAAAAATTTGCTTCTCGCACTGCTTATCTCGATCCGACAGATCGCCCCCTTTCTTCAGGAGAGATTTTTGTATTATTTTTATTAGGAGCAACTTTTATCGGTTGTATCCTTTTAGTCTTAACAGTTGCCTATTTACGGGGTGAGACTGTAATCTAAATTGTTCGCCACTTTTGTTTTTCAGCAATATAAAATCCATACATGGAATTACCAAGCCCAGATACACCCCTTTATAATCACACTTTACCCAAAATCGAACATTGGCTGATCGGTTTAGGTTGTAACCAAGATCCAGACAACCTTCATTGTTGGCGTATAGAAAAACCAAATTGGCAAGCGGAAATTTGTTTAGAAACGGAAGAATTAATGGTCTGTTATCTAAATGCTGCCCCAGAAGGAGAAAATTTGAACCGTTCTTTTAAATACTCTTTAAGTCGTCAAGATGTAGAAGCTGCTGTTTTTGATGGTCCCTAGATAATTGATAATTTATCCATCATCTTCGGTAATAGATACTAGAGGCATAATTTCATTTTCAGGCACAGATGAAATACTTGCTTCTATTTTTTCTTTTAAACAAGTAGCTATTATTTGATTAATCAAGCGAATTTCAGCATTGAGATGATAACGATAAACAACTTCATATAAACGCTGTTTTTTGACTAGAATTGTAGTTTTTGATTCTATAACTTCTAGCTTTGGTGGTTTTTGGGTTAGTTTATTATCTTGAGAGTCAACAACTTCTTGTCTTTTTTTTATTACAACCATCGGATTGGACTTAGTGATTTTTGGTGGTTCTTTTTTTGGAACTAATTTAATATTTTCAGACTCACTCAATCCTTGTTGCTTTACCTTAACTGAAGTCTGCTTTTTTTTGACAGTAATATGAGGTTTATGTTTTCGATCTTTGATATCTGGTAGAATATCACTAGTTTGCCAATACCCTTTGTAAACATGGGTACGAGGATTTTGATATAGTTTAAAACTTGGAAAAGATGGTATATATAAAGAGCAAAAATCTGATTCTTTTTTCACCTGGAAACAACCAAAGTTTTTCTCTTGCTTATTCAGCATTTTATCAATAGCCAAAACAAGTCCAGGTAAATTATTTATTAGTTTTTTAGTTTGAGTTTGATCCATTACAACTATCCCAGAGAGCCATTACATAATAACTATAATCAAATTTCTACTTTATCAGCAGTTTGGCATAGCAGCTACTAGGTGATATCAAATATAGGGTAATCACTTGACATAAATTTATACCCCAATTTTTTAACCCTCTAAATCAATTTTTTGTTGATGCTTAGAAAATGAAGTTTTGATATGGCAGCGAAATTGCTTATAATCTTATACAATTTGACCGATTTTTTTAATAAATATTTTTATGGATATAAAAGAATTTTTAGAACTTTGTGATGGAAACTGGTTTAGTCAACGTACCAATTATCATCTAAATTCCGAAAAAACCGAAAATAGCAAAGCGGATATTACTATTGAATTGTTGCCCTCGGAAGATTTAAGAGTAGTAAAATTGTGTCAACCTTATCAGCTTAATCCTGAATCTAGTATAGGCGCGATCGCACAAGCTTGGGATAATGCTCCAGACTGGGGTAAACCAAAGCAAAAAGGCTCTTCTTTGGTTATTTTAATTCCCCATAGCGATAATCAGAAGCAAGGCAAAATCCTGCAAACTATCTATCAAGTACCAGCTACTAGCAATAAAGGTGACTATAGTTTAGGGGAAGATCAAGCTCTAACCCTAACGATAGAGACAGAAAAATTCACTGTTGAAGAACGTATTTGGTTTGCTAGTGAAAATTTGAGATTGCGAACTATCATCACCAAAAATCTACAGCATAAGATGCAAACTAGTTTTTATTCTGAAATTCGCAAAGCACCACCCAAGAATTAATTTCTGACAAGTTAAGAGGCTAGGTTCATCGATCGCCAATACCTAAGACATAACTACTAACCAAGTCTGTTGACCCACTTTGCAGAACCTAAAAACATTGTTGTTGAATCTAGCAGTTTCTACTATCTAAAAAATATTAAGATGTGTAAAGGCATAACATTTGAGGTTTCCCTAAAAAAAGTAAATTAAACTTTTTAAAACTTCATAATCAAAACGCCTGTGGTACTATCTGGATGATTGATCAGCTATTTAACTTATTCCTAGTTTGCTGATCTTATGTGTGTGGTGAGGAGTCTAAATCAAGTGCAATCTCAATTTTCTCAAGAATCAGAGAATATCAAAAATAAAAGAATACATCCCCAGCCACTCCGTATGGGAGTTATTGGCGTAGGAAATATGGGGCGACATCACGCTAGAATTTTGAGTCTGATCAAAGACATTGAATTAGTCGGAATATCAGATATCAATGTAGAGCGTGGTATCGAACTGGCTAGTAGATATCGAACTCGCTTTTTTGAAAACTACCTAGAATTATTACCGTTTGTTGATGCAGTTTGTATAGCTGTTCCCACTAGACTACATCATCAAGTAGGGCTTAATTGTTTGCAATCGGGGGTTCATGTCCTGATTGAGAAACCCATTGCAGCTTCTATTCCCGAAGCAGAATCTTTAGTAAATGCAGCAGCAGAAGCTCAATGTATTTTACAAGTAGGTCATATTGAGAGATTCAACCCCGCTTTTATGGAGTTGAGCAAAATTGCCAAAACTGAAGAAATTTTGTCTATTGAAGCTCGTCGCATGAGTCCTTATTCTCAAAGAGCTAATGATGTTTCCGTAGTTTTGGATTTAATGATTCATGATATAGATTTACTACTAGAGCTTACTGGCTCCCAAGTAGTTAAACTTACTGCTAGTGGTAGTAGTGCTACTGATTCAGGTTATCTCGATTATGTAACTGCAACTTTGGGGTTTGCTAATGGAGTAGTAGCTACTTTAGCAGCATCAAAAATTACCCATCGTAAAATCCGTTGTCTGAGTACTCATTGTAAGAAATCTTTGATTGAAACAGATTTTTTAAATAACGATATTTCTATTCACCGCTATCCTACGGATAATATTCGTAATTCTTCCAATAAGCTCTATCGTCAAGACGGTTTAATCGAAAAAGTTTATACCAGTAATGTGGAGCCTCTCTATGCGGAATTAGAACACTTTATCAGTTGTATTCGCGGGGGAGAACATCCTTCTGTAGGAGGAAAACAGGGAATTCAAGCTTTGCGTTTGGCAAGTCTAATTGAACAAATGGCTTTTGATGGTCAAGTTTGGCATCATACAGATTGGCAAAAGCAAACTATTCAGCATCCGACAATTAATGTTTCTTAGCATTTGTAAGAATTAGCTGTTAAATGTACCAAAAAATATTTAGATATTGTAGGAGTAAATATTTTACCTCTACAATATTTTTTTCATTTGTTTTGATATAGAAAAGATTTTAGAGATTCAGTTAGAGTTTCACTGACTAAATGATTTCCTTGAGGACTGAGATGAATATGATCTCGATATAGAAACTCTGGTTGAGGAAAGTCAGTAAATATAGGTAAAAAATCAATGTAAATTATTTGCTCCTGCACAGCAAATTCTTGAAGCCTCTTGCGGGCTTTTTTTTCGTAATCTCGCGATCCTGTTTCCCCAAATTCTCTAAGCAAAGGAGTCATAGTTAAGATAAATTTGCTGTTTTGGGCTTTTGCCAGCCTGCTAATTTCTCCTATAGCTGCTAAATTTAACCCAACCCTGTCCCCTTTTTCTTCTGGCTGATTGGGTAAAGGTTTTGGTTTGGCGATAAATCGCTCATAAGCTTCAGTTAGGGCTAGTAATGGTTTTTGGTCTGGATAGTTGCGATCGCGTCCTACAGGGGCAGAATTAGGTGCAGTAGCAAACAAATCATCGGTATTAATCACCAAAACTAAAACTTGGGACTCAAAAACTCCAAAACGCTTAAGATAAGCTAATTCATTGCGAGGACCCCAAGAGTTAGCAGAAGCATTCAACACTTGAACAGAATTACCGTCTGAAGTTAACTTATTTTTGATAGAGGTAGAAATAGTTTCTTCTTGATCTGTCCACCAACCCCCATTAACAATAGAATCTCCCAGTAATAAGACTCGGAATAGAGAATCTGGTTTAGTATCTGCGATCGCTTCACTGCGCATGGAATATTGATTAGTTTGGATTTTATTCCCCATTCTTTTGAGATTTTGATTGGGCGCAAGTAAATAACCAATCTCCTCATCAGCGACATACAACGGGGGATTACCTAAACCCAAAATTAATCTCAAACCTGCTTCAGCCAAAACAACAGAACTTATCACAGTTGTGATAATAATCAGTACTATTTTCATATTTATTTAGAGTTTTTTCTTAAGCAAGCCTTAATTTAGGCTAAATAATTCTAAGTTTTAATATAAGGAAATAATAGGTGTTGTACCATCGATTCATATGCCATACTGGAATCTATTAAATTTTTCTTTGTAATTATTTGAACCACAAGGAGTTGTAACGATGTCAGACTTAGATCGTGGAATTATGAAATTTAAAGGAGCAGATAAACCTACAATGGTTGCTGCTTCGGCTCTAATTGTTTTTGCTGGCATTACTATACTAATTGTCTGGGCATTAAAGTCCGCTTATGCTATTTAAAGCTATCTTGTTCAAATTTCTGTCACAAGTCTTCATTAATGATGGTTACACAAGGAAAATTCTCTAGTGTTTGATTTTCAAGAGAAGATGTGTTAGAGTTAATAACTGTGACAACAAAAGGGGTCGATGCCCGAGTGGTTAATGGGGGTGGACTGTAAATCCACTGGCTATGCCTACGCTGGTTCAAATCCAGCTCGGCCCATAATAAAGCAAAAAACTAATTGCTGGATGTTCGTTTCTGCGTTTGTACAGTAACACTTTATTTGTCATTGGTAACAAATTAGTGTCGATTATCAGTTAAACCCCTTCTCTCCTTTGTAATATCAAATCACTAAATGTTTGCTACACATAAAGCATCGACAATAAATGGATAGCAAGTAATATCAATTCACCATAAGCTCAACTTAGTATAAAAGTTTAACAAAGAGTAGAAAGAACTCTTTAATTATTATGAATAAATAGGGTATATTAAGTCTATATTCTGGCAATTAAGTTTTAATTGTCAGAATTATTTTTTATAAATACTTAATTAAAAATCATGATTACTCAATATGAGTCAACTGCATAATGCTTTTACCCTATTTTTAAGTTTATTAGTAGAAGCAATGCCTTTTTTGTTAATGGGGGTGGTAGTTTCTAGTTCTTTGTTGTTGCTGGTAGATGAGCGTAAATTAATTACTAAAATACCGAGTAATCCTTTTTTGGGTGCTTTAGTTGGTAGTTGTGTAGGGTTTTTATTTCCTGTTTGTGAATGTGGCAATGTTCCTGTTGCTAGAAGATTGCTTTTAAAGGGGGTTTCTCCTGGAGTTGCGATCGCGTTTCTTTTGGCAGCTCCTACTATTAATCCTGTAGTAATTTGGTCAACTTGGGTGGCTTTTGGCGATCAACCCCAAATTGTTATTTTTCGAGTTATCTTTTCTCTGGCAATTGCTACTATTATCGGGTGTATTTTTAGTGTGCAAAAAAATACTAAAGCTTTATTACAACCTAATTTGGCTAGACGGTTTAATGTACTAGTAAATGGTCGAGGTAGCAAAGCTGAAAACCATCAAGAATCAACTCCTTTGTTGTTGCAGTCTGGAACTTTTTTATTAGGAACATCGGGTTCTCCCCAAAGGATGGAAGCATTATTAACAGAACCCTTGTCTCCTGTTGCTGCTTTAACTAATAGTTCTAAATTTCAAAGTTTTTTGGATAATGTAGTTTTAGAACTAAGAGAATTGGGAGGAATGTTAATTATTGGTAGCGCGATCGCCGCCGTAATTCAAGTTTTTGTCCCCCGCGAAATAGTGTTAAGTTTGAGTCACGATACTATTAGTTCTATTATCGCAATGATGCTTTTAGCAGCAATAGTTTCTATTTGCTCGACGGTAGATTCATTTTTTGCCCTTTCTTTTGCTGCAACTTTTACTAATGGCTCTTTATTAGCATTTTTAATTTTTGGTCCCACAATTGATATCAAAGCCATTGGACTAATGGCGTCTATTTTTAAGCCTAAAATTATTATTTATATTTTTATGATTGTAGCTCAATTAACTTTCTTATCAACTTTTATTTATAGTTATTTGTCTTGAGGAATGAGGAATGAGCAATGAGGAATGAGGAACGAGGAACAAGGGATGAATAATTACTACAAATAACATATATAGATAAAATAATGATCAATGAACAACTACCAACTAGAAAAAAAAATAGGACTTCGTCTGTTATCAAACTAAAGCCTAAAAAACATAATTGGAGCTTTTGGTTTGATAATTTGGTGTTGATTAGTTGGGGATGTTTATTACTAAAATATGCGGTTACTGGAGAATATAAACTCTTAATTCATCCTAATTACTTTTGGCTGATGGCAGTAACTAGTATCTCTTTGTTACTCATCAGTGGGGTTAGAACCGTCTTATTCTTTCGCTCTTTTAATTATGTTCCAGATAATAGCCAACATCTAACTCTCTTTCCTGCTAAATTTAGTCGGACTTTACTTTTAGGAGTTGCGATCGCAGGATTAATCATTTCTCCCAATGTTTTAACCAGTAAAACCGCTTTACAAAGGGGAGTAACAGAAAATTTACCTCTAACCCATTCTCAACCTGAGTCTTTCGTTACTGGTACCAAACCTGAAGATCGATCTATTATTGATTGGGTAAGGACTCTTAACGCTTATCCTGAACCCGATGCCTATCAGGGACAGCCAGCAAAAGTTACTGGCTTTGTATTGCATTTACCAGAACTTCCAGAGAATTACTTTTTAATATCTCGCTTTATTGTCACTTGTTGCGCGGTAGATGCTTATCCCATCGGTATTCCCGTTCAACTGCAAGGTGACAGTAGTATATATCCCTCGGATATTTGGTTAGAAATTACAGGAACAATGGCTACTGTGAATTTACCCAGCAAAAACCACCAAAATCAAAGAAAACTAGTCCTAGTTCCTACTGCAATTAAACAAATTCCCACGCCGAAAGACCCCTATTTTAAGAGTGATCAATGAGCAAGGAGGAAGGAGGAACAAGGAATGAGGAATGAACAATTAGCAAATACTACTAACTATTAAAGATCCTAAAGGATACCGCGACCCATATGAAAAATGAACAAAAAATTCAACCCATAGATACTGTTGCGATCGTATTAATCGTTTTTTTAAGCCTCATTATAGGGTTTTTGATTTCTAGTAGTAATAAATGCAGTGGTAATTGTTGGTTCGAGGTAAAACCCCATGTTAAAGAATTTAGCTGGCAAAATAAACTAATTGGTGGGGAAAATAAAGCCTTTTTGATGACTTTTAACCGTCCTATGGATCGGGATAGTGTAGAAAAAAATCTGGTGATTGAACCGCCATTACCAGGAAAATTTAGCTGGGCGGGAAACAAGCTGGCATATACTCTAAATATCCCCGCACCCTATGGGGAAACCTATCGAATATTTCTACAAGAAGCGAGACAGCAGTTTGGCACAAAAGCAGAGTTAGGCAGAGAGATAGAACCTTTTTTCAGTCAATTTAAAACACGCGATCGCAGTTTGGCTTATATTGGCACTAAAGGAGAAGAAAGAGGCAGACTAATCCTCTATAATTGGACTCGGCAAATCAAAACTATTCTGACTCCTAAAAATCTGACAGTTTTCGATTTTCATTCCTATCCCAAAGGGGATAAAATTCTATTTTCGGCAGCAGATAAAAGCGCGGGTATTGATAGCATTCGGATGTTGCAGTTATATACTGTTGCTACAGGATTTAATGACACTGAATCAACTGAGGCATCTAATGTTTCTCAAAACCAGGAAAACCCTGAACCAAAGCTAATTTTAGATAATAAAGAGTATCAAAACAATAAATTCGATTTATCTCAAGACGGAAAAACGATTATTGTACAAAGACTTAATCGCAAAAATCCTGAAGATTTTGGACTTTGGATGATCGATGAGCAAAATTCTATTCAACCCTTGAAAAATTCTACAGGGGGCGATTTTTTGTTGACTCCTGATAGTAAAGCTTTGGCTGTGGCGCAAGGAGAGGGAATTGCCCTACTCCCCCTAAAACCAGAAGCCAAACCCCTAGACTTTTTACCGAAGTTTGGACGAGTGGTGAGTTTTTCTCCTGATGGTAGGGCTGCTGCGATGGTGAATTACAATAGGGACAATCAAAATCTCAAATATACGCGATCGCTTTTTTATGTCAATAATCAAGGAATACAAAAAGAATTATTGAATGTAGAAGGCTCAATCATTGACTGTCAGTTTAATCCTACTGCAACTAATCTTTACTGTTTATTGTCGGAGTTGAAACCAGGAGATGAGTATCGAGAACAGCCTTATTTAGCAGAAATCGACCTTAAAACTAATAAAACTACTCCCTTACTAGCTTTACCAGAATATCAAGATAGCCGTATTAGTGTTGCTCCTGATGGTTTGGGGGTAGTATTCGATCAAGTGCTGACTAGCGATACTCTCTCTGATGGCAATATTCCTCCTAATGACTCAGGACAAAGTATTATCACTAGTCGTCTATGGTTACTAATTCCCCCTTCCCAAGAAAATTCTCACCATCAAGTAGAACAATTACCTTTTATGGGTTTTCACCCTCAATGGATACCTTGAATTACAACCCTTATCTGATCTGCTGCTCTACACTCCGACATGACCCAAGTGTAAAAGAGTAATAATTATTGATGCTATTATTGATGCTTATATAGCAGTTTTCCTACTGGTGAGATACAGTAACCTTAAGCTTTTTGTTGATGGTTTATGCGAAGCGGTATCCTTTAGGACATGGTTAATCGTTCACTGGTTGTATTGCATAACTGTGAGAACCGCTATAATTATTTTGATGGTTCTTCCCATTTAATTATTCTATTTCTCAAAACAGTTAAATGATGGAGAATAGAAGCAAAATTTTTTTCATCCATGTCATACTGATGGGCTACCAAGTTTTTATCGCTACCTAACGGTGGTGATTCCCGTGTAGTGAAAAAAGAGGTAGGGAGTAGCAGCTAGGGGGTGAGCGATCGCTATTGTTGAAGGTGGGATAGTGTAACTAGATAGCAGATTGGAGTGCGCTTTTAGCCATGAGCGCGATCTCCTGCTCCGTTGTCTTGGGTAAATAATAATATTTTCCCCCAGCTATTTGAGCCAGTTCTTGGCTTAAGCCAGAGGAAATATATTTATTCTCACTATCAATTACTAGAAGTTGCATCCCCAAGGTGCGAATTGCCCCCGCAATCTTCAGCAGTTCTTCTTTGAGCTTGGGTTTATCCATGTCATACAGGCGTTCTCCCAAGGAGCGAGATAAGGGGATATTGGCTTTGCCATCGGTAATCAGAGCAATTAGCACTTGCCCAATATCTTTCGATTGTCGGGCGTTTTGTCCCATCCGCACTGCTTGAGCTAAACCATGAGCCAGGGGCGACCCCCCACCGCAGGGAAGATTTTCCAAACGACGACGGGCAGCAGTAATTGAGCGGGTGGGAGGCAGTAGCACCTCTGCTTGTTCACCGCGAAAGACAATCAGGGCAATCTGGTCGCGGTGTCGATAGGCTTCTCCTAGTAGTTGAAGGACTGCACCTTTTGCCGACTGCATCCGATGTAGTGCCATCGAACCAGAGGCATCCACCACGAAAATAACCAAAGCACCAGCTTTACGTGCTAGCCGTTTGACCCGAACGTCTTCTTCTTCAATAATCACCCGTCGCTCTGGCTGAGCTTGACGACGTGCCTTTTGATAGGGGGCTGCTGCGCGTAAGGTCGCGTCTACGGCAACCCGCCTCACGATTCCTTTGGGAAACATGGGTTTGACATAGCGTCCCCGATCTTGAGAGAAAATTATTCCCCGTCCTCCTGCTTTTCCTT
Organism: Xenococcaceae cyanobacterium MO_188.B19; assembly: GCA_030065715.1. GTDB lineage: Bacteria > Cyanobacteriota > Cyanobacteriia > Cyanobacteriales > Xenococcaceae > JASJCP01. The sequence continues at coordinate 21,273 of JASJDF010000012.1, forward strand.
GGCGACGGTGCGCCATCTGAGCAAAAGAGAGAACAGATCGATCTAGGATGACCCCTTCTGGGGCGAAGATAAACTCCTCTGGAAGATCGGCAGATTCAGGTTCGAGTTGCTCTGGAGCTTCTGGGGTTTCAGCGGATTCGGGGGGTGTTTCTTCGGGTAGAGGTTCGGGACTGGGTGGTGGAGGCTGTTCTGGGGGAACTTCCAGCACGATCGCCCGTGGCACGATCGCCAGTTCAACCCCACAGCGCAAGTCCTCGGCATTCACTGCTAACCGTCCATTCAGGGCAGCATGGGCTTTGGCAATCCGCGTGGCAAATAATTCGCCTCGATGCCCTGACACCTGTCCCCGAATGGCTTCATTCACCAGGTATGCAATT
>JASJDF010000383.1 GCA_030065715.1 Xenococcaceae cyanobacterium MO_188.B19
GCCTAAACCCATACCTTCATCAGAACGTTCTCCTGTTTCTGTTTGGGCAAAAGCTACAAATAAGTTATCAATTTCCGATGTAGAGATACCTCTTCCTGTATCATCAACTTTAAAGTATAAACTATATAGAAAACTATTATTTTCATCAGATTTATATTTTAAAGTTGATGATACAGGAAGAGGTATCTCTACATCGGAAATTGATAACTTATTTGTAGCTTTTGCCCAAACAGAAACAGGAGAACGTTCTGATGAAGGTATGGGTTTAGGCTTACCAATGACCCGTCAACTAGTACAATTGATGGGTGGAGACGTTTCGATTAAATCAGAAGTTAATCAAGGTACAGTGGTACGCTTTTTTATTCCTGTCAGGGAAGCTGATATGAGTTTAATTAGTTTTCAAGCATACTGTGATACAGACTCTCAATCTTTAGAAGGAGACTCTTTAGAATCTCAGTTTTTCTATCAACCTGGTTCGAGCTACGATTTAGCTGAAGAAACATTAAATAGTATGCCTCAAGAATGGCTGTTACAATTGCAAGATGCTACTGCAAAAGTGGATAATGAAGTTATCTTAGAACTGTTACAAGAAATACCAGAGGATTATCAGGTATTGCATCAATCTATTTCTGATTTAATCGAAAATTTTCGCTATGATTCAATTTTAGAACTAGTTGAAGAAGCCTTAAATAAATAATTCAAACAATTCAAAATTATTAATTCATAATTTACAATTGCCTTTATATTAAAACCAACTTTAGGTCTAATAAATTTGGCTTTTTCAATTCTTAATTCTTAATTCAGAAAAATGCTCAACAGTTAAATATTCAGATCTGCCACAGCCAGGCGAATTTGTTCAATACGTCTGCGATTAACTCCCAAATCTGACTCTCCTACACGAGAAGCAGAACGCAAGTGAATCACTTTTTCCTTATCAGGAAAATAGAATTCCAAATCATCAACAAATTTGAAAATGCGACTTTTAGACTCAGCACGAATATAATTCTCTGTCTGTTCAGTTACTGTGGTGCGAGGTACAACAGTGAGAACTTTTAGTAGGGTTGCTCGTGCAGTAGCCTGGTCAGTATGGTATTCTATAGGCGAAATTTCATGAATAGTATCTGTTTTTTGGCTTACTACACAATTGGGAGTTTCAGGACAAGGAGATAAATAGCCGTCTTTTACTCCCAAACTAGAAGTGATTGCCCAAGTAGATTGAGAGAAAATTAAACTACTTGCAATAATAATAAATATAGAAAATATGATTGAAATAAGCCGACGCACCAGAGATTTACTCCTATATTTTTAATTAAGTAATAAATTATCTGTATCACAAAGAGATTTAAAACTGTCCCCATCTGAAAATAGCAGAGCTCCAAGTCAGTCCTGCACCAAAACCAGATGCAGCAATGGTATCTCCTGGTTTAACCTTGCCCTCTCTTACTGCTGCATCCAATGTTAGGGGAATAGAAGCAGCAGAAGTATTACCATAATAAGCAATCTTACTTAATACTTTTTCTGATGGTAACTTGAGTCTTTTAGCTACTGCATCCATAATACGTTGATTTGCTTGATGCAACAGGAGCCAATCAATATCTTCAGAAGTTAGACCCGCCTGAAACATCGCTTTTTCAATCGCTTCGGGAACTTTCGCAACGGTAAAGCGATAGATATCTCTTCCTTTCATAATTACGGGTCGATAATTACCATATTGAGTAGTGATATGTTCTACTAATGGCTTAGACTCACTCTCATAAGGAAGGTTAAGAGAACCATGTTGACTACCATCATTATACAATGCTCCCGCTAACAGGCGGTCGCTTTCTCTAGTTCCTTGACATACTATTGCTCCTGCACCATCCCCGAATAAAACACAGGTAGTACGATCTGACCAATTTACCCAACGAGACAATATATCCGCACCGATCACGACTACATTGCGGTACATTCCTGTACGAATATATTGAGCAGCCGTCATAAGAGCAAACACAAAACCAGAACAAGCAGCCGTGAGATCGAAAGCAGCAGCTTTAGTTGCACCAATTAGATGTTGGACTTTACTAGCACTCCCAAACAAGTCATCAGGGGTAGAAGTTGCCAAAATAATTAAATCAACATCACTAGCTGCCATTCCTGCCATTTGAAGAGCATTTTGGGCTGCTGTAGCAGATAATTGACTTAAGGATTCAGTCTCGTTGGCAATAGAGCGATTTTTCATCCCTGTCCTACTAGTAATCCACTCATCAGAAGTATCTACTATCTGACTTAGATGTTGATTACTTAATTTATTTTTTGGTGCTGCTGAACCGCATCCGATAATGGCAATACCAGTTTTGGTGTTATTCAATGTATTTTCTCCCTTATTGTTTTGGGGAATAGGTCGTTGTCATTCATTTCCCATTTATCTTGCTTCGAGGACTAAGTCATTAAACATTTATCCTGTTTGATGTTTAATGGCGAATCCTGGGAGAACAAACTAGGAGTTATGGGACTAAAAGAATTCAATCTAATTTTGCTGTTAATTACCCCTGTTCAAGTTTGCTTAACCAGTAGAAGCAGTCTTTTCCGATTTTTCTCGGTGATGTTCGTTATAAGATCTAATTCTTTCTAGAACTTCATTGTCTATAGCTTCTTTAGCTAAACGAATCGCGTTAAAGATAGAAGGTGCTCTTGAGCTACCATGTCCAATAACACAGATTCCTGATACACCAAACAGTAAAGCTCCACCATGTTCTGCATGGTCAACCCTTTGTTTTATATTCTTGAGATTCGGTTTAAGTAAAGCAGTTCCAACTTTACCACGCCATCCTTTGGGTAATTCTTCACGCATAATGTTTAACATTACCTCCCCCACTGCTTCGGCAAATTTTAGTAGAACATTCCCTACAAAGCCGTCACAGACAATAACATCGAAATCTCCCGACAGAACATCTCTACCTTCTGCGTTACCCACAAAAGGAATTGCCGAATTTTTGAGCAATAATTCGTGGGTTTGAACCGCTAATTCATTACCTTTTCCTGGTTCTTCCCCAATATTGAGCAGTCCCACTTTGGGTTCTTCTACATCCAAGACATATTTACTGTAAATTGTCCCCATTAGAGCAAATTGTTCTAGATATCTAGGACGGCTATCCATGTTAGCCCCCACATCCAAAACAATTACCGATTTACCAGGTATGATCGTGGGAAAAACAGCACCGATCGCGGGACGATCAATCCCTTTGAGACGACCCAAGCGTAACAAAGCGGAGGACATAGCTGCCCCTGAATGTCCTGCTGAAACCACCGCCTGAGCTTTTTGCTCTTTAACCAAATTCATTGCCACATTGATCGAGGCTTTGGGTTTGCGACGGGTGCTAGTGGCTTTTTCATCCATTGTAATGACGCCTTCAGCAGGTACAATTTCCACTCTGGAGGTATTAACTCCACCGTGTTTATTGATCGAGGACTGAATGTGAGCGCGATCGCCCACTAGAAACAAATCTACATCTAATTCCGCAGCAGCTCGAATCGCTCCTAGTACGATTTCATCAGGGGCAAAGTCTCCCCCCATAGCATCAACTGCAATTTTTGCTCGCTTTAGTCCCATTGAGAATATATATAGAAGCCTTACAAATTGTAACAGTATTGGGATAAATTATGAATTATTACTGGTAAATTGTGAACTCCCAATTAAAAAATATTTAGAGAAATTTTATTCTTAAAAATTTACTACATATTACAAAGTTCGAGTTATAAATACTGTTGACCCCAACCAATAATCAATATCTTAATGGAGGATGGTACTAAATGTTTGATGTAATTGGTTCACTTTTTTTAGCATTACTTGGCTACTCTCCTTCTGACTTGGAACCATTGCAGCTAGTATCTTGGCAAGAGACCCCCATTTTTAATCTTCCTGTTAATCAGACCGATCCGAAGATCCACAGCATCATCAATAAGTATCTAGCAAACTTAAAACAAAAAAATATCAATCCTCAAGCTCAAGGTATTTGGTTGCAGTCCGATTGGCAAGAATTAGCTAGTCATCAAGGAACAAAACCTGTATCCGCAGCCTCTTTAACCAAAATTGCCACAACCCTTGCTGCTTTAGGTAAATTGGGTGCTGATTACCAATTCGTAACGAGGGTCTATCACACAGGGCAAATTCAACAAGGAATTCTCAAAGGAGATCTCATCGTAGCAGGAAACGGAGATCCTTTTTTTGTTTGGGAAGAAGCTATCTCTATTGCTAACACCTTAAATCAATTGGGCATTCGGGAAATAACAGGAAACTTGATAGTTAATAAAAAGTTCTACATGAACTATGAATCTGAACCAGAGAAAGCAGTAAAGTTACTCTATCAAGCATTAAATGTAGATTCTTGGACATCAGAAATTACTAAACAGTTTCAATCTTTACCCATCACAACTCCCAGTCCCCAACTAACTATCGCAGGAAAAACCTCAGTAATGCGGGGCATACCTGCCAATACCAAACTAATTTTAATTCACAAGTCATTGCCTCTATCGGAAATTTTGAGACAAATGAATATTTACAGTAATAACAAAATGGCACAAATGCTAGCAGATGAAGTAGGAGGTGCCTCGGAAGTTGCTCGTTATGCTATCAAAAAAACAGGAGTAGCTCCCGCAGAAATTCAGCTAATTAATGGCTCTGGATTAGGAGTAGAAAATCGGATGTCTCCTCGTACTGCCAGTAAAATGTTACTGGCTATTGATACTCTGCTTAAGCCTTTTAATTTACAAGTATTAGATATTTTTCCTGTTGCGGGTAGAGATAGCATTGGTACTATGGAAAACCGTAATCTGCCCTCTGGGACAACGGTTAAGACTGGCACTCTAAATCAAGTTAGTGCCTTGGCTGGTTACATTGCCTTAGATGAAGAACGTCGAGTTTGGTTTACGATCATTAATAATGGTTGGCAAATCCGTCATTTTCGTAAGCAACAAGACCAACTATTACAGCAACTTACTCAGCATTGGGACTACAGTTCTGACAAGTTTGCTGAAGGTTCAGAATCTCAAGTATATTTGGGGGATCCTGCTCGCAACATTATTCAGTAATTCAACAATCAAACCTTAGATTGTCCAGGATTAACAGATAAAGTTTTTGCCATATTAACTTAAGTGAACCTAAATATATACCTAGTTCATCAGATTTTTATAGCTAATAATTTGGAGTTTATTGGGTGCATAAATTATGTTCAAATACTTTTGCTACTAAGGAAGAAGTATTTTTTACTAATACAGAAGACATAGATAATATCACAGCTAATTTATCTGAGTGGATTGATGAAGGAATTATGTTTGAGAGTTTGCAAGTTGACTTATTATTTAATTAGGTAAAAAAAACTTAAACTCTCTTCTAATTTCCTTTTTTAGCAGTCTTATCGTCAGCCACAATAAGTAAATTAAATGCCTAATAACTTAAAACCTCAGCCTCGCCAGAGTATTGTCGAGATGTTTTCTAGTTTCCTGCAATTTAGGGAATCTAAAAATGTTTGGATTCCCCAAGCAAAATTACGTCGTAGCATGGAAGAACAGTTAAACAATCATGTTTCTCCTCCC
>JASJDF010000384.1 GCA_030065715.1 Xenococcaceae cyanobacterium MO_188.B19
TTTGACTGTTTATATGACTAAAAATGTTAACAGGAATAGAAATTAAAAACATCAACCCTAAACGGAATAGTTGCTGGAATAATTGATGAACTTGAAATAGTAGATATCATCAACAAACAATTAGGAATAGATGAACAAGAGATAGTGAATTCAGGAGAAACAGTCAAAGCAATTATTTTAAATGGATTAGGTTTTATCTCCCAGCCACTATATTTATTCCCCGTCTTGGTGCGCGTTCCCTAGCTCGGGAAACCCGAGCGGGGTCGCACCGCAAATTTTTTGAAGATAAAGCTACCGACTAAGTACAGGACAAAAATTGCACAGAAGCGAGAAATTCATCTTGTTTGAGGTCTAAGTCATTCACAATCGAACGTAAATGATCTAGACCATAGCGAAAGATACTCTGAGATAGGCGACCATGTTTTTTGACTTTAATCGGATTAAGTTGATTTAACCACTCACCAGTTTTAATTGCCCAAGATAAAGCCAAGGTCATTAAAGCAACAAGTTTTCTCAACCTCTGAGAATCTTTGAAATGAGTTGATTCAAGACAAAATCCTCTTGTTTTGAACATTCCGAAAAGAGTTTCAATACCCCAACGCTTTCCATAATCAGAAATTGAGGTAGAAGAAGGTTTGGGAGTAATCAAAATCAGAAGTTTACCATCATCGAGCCGTAAAGCAGAGACGTAAACCAAGCGACCCCAGATTAGTTTCTTACCAGACAAAGTTCCCATTTGTCCTGGTTTAAGATTAGAAAATATAATTGAGCTCGCGGGGTGACAACCCCGCTAAACAATACTCTGTATATGTTTCATAGCTATCAAACCCCTTTGATAAAATGGCAGTTTATTGAGAGCAGTTAGCATTAACTTTTCGACCCACCTCCAGCATATATCCATACTTAATATCCATGTGGTACCATATAATCCTGTCCAAAAGTAACTATGTCTTGGTCGATTTTTCCCTTCAAGTTTGAGACGATTAATATACTCTTGATGACCAGTATTTCTGATTTTTAATCCAGTCAAACAACTCGCAGTATACGCGGTCGCTATTAATAGGATTAAATTAGTTAAACGTTGAGCATTGGCTTGAGAACCTTCCAAATTATAACCACCAGATTTACAATCTCTAAACATAGCTTCAATGCCACCACGGGATGCAAATATTTTGATAACTTCTTCCTTATTTTCAAGATTAGTGAGTAAATACCAGGGGTTAGGCAATTGCTTATTATTGTATTTTCTTCGCCAATAAACTACTACATTGAATCTGGTTTTTTGATTGTTTTCTGTAACTAAAACATCATCATACTTTATTTTATCTCCTGGTTTTACTTCTAAAGAATTAAGAGATTGATATTTCTTATAACGAGGTCGAATTTTAGTATTTTTGTTTAATCTTAAAACAAAATCTATTTTCTTTTTAGTTAGCCAGAGGGCAAAAGCTGTACTTCTGTATTCTCTATCACCTATCACTACTAGCTTATACTCTTTCAGTAATTTTAGGACTGGTCTAATTGTCGCCACTTGTTCCTAAAAATTACTGATATTTTTAGCAGGTGACGATCGCCTGTCCTATCCCTTGTCATATATCGATTCTGGAGGTTGTCCCCCCGTCAGGATTAACCAGCAAGATAATCGCGCCAAGCCCCAATAATACTAAATCCTGTTTAGATACAACACTTTAAATTTGCGAGAAGTCAGAAGTCAGAAGTCAGAAGTCAGAAGTCAGAAGTCAGAAGGGTTTAAGCTAATTCTATGCTTTAAACTAAAAGTATACTTTGGTAAGCGGATTTAGTATAAGTACCTGTGCAAAATTAATTAGATAGGTCAACCGTTCCCTGCCTTGAAAAGGAGGAAGGCGCTCCTATGCAGGGCTTGCGGTTGTCCTAAAGGATATATGCGCTTGCGTAGCTCTACCCGTTCCCGTTCCCGAAGGGACTACCGTAAGGTCAGGGGCAGCGGTGTCCCCTTGCGGGACACCTTCGGATAACCGCAGGGAATCCTTTAGGTCATATGGTATGACCGCCTTCTAGGGTAAGTTTGACTCTGTCCCTTACTTCATTTGATCTATTCTTCTTCGTCTCCCCCAGTTTCTTCTATTGTGGGAGGAACTAATGCTACAGCTGCGATCTCATCATCGTTATCTAGTCTTTGCACTCTAACTCCTGTAGCACTACGAGATTGCAGAGAAACTGCATCAACTAATTGACGGATGATAATACCTCTATTGGTAATAATCATAAATTCGTCTTGAGGGTTGACTACGTGAATTGCTGCGAGACGATCTTGGTTAGACTTGAATTTAATCGCTCTAACTCCCATTCCTGCGCGGTTTTGTAAGCGGAATTTCGAGACAGGAACTCTTTTGCCATAACCATTAGTAGTAATTGCGAGGAGCCAAGGGGCAAGACTAGCTGCTTCTGTGACTAATTCTTCTGTATCATCATCTTCTTCTTCATCGCTACTAGCATCAATAGCAGCTACTACTTGAGAAGGTAAGATATCCATGCTGATGAGTTCATCATCTCCTTTTAGTTTCATGGATTTAACTCCTTTAGTAGCTCTACCCAAAGGTCGTAATTGCTGATGATCTACTTTAAAATGAATTGCCATACCATTACGAGTCCCGATAATAATACTATCTTCAACTTTGGCTAATCTGACCCATCGTAGTTCATCTCCTTCTTCCAGAGAAATGGCAATCAAACCGTTAGAACGAATATTACTAAAAGCAGAGAGAGCAGTTTTTTTAATGTTACCTTTGCGAGTTAACATTACGAGATATTCGTCTTCGGTGAACTCTACCACAGAAAGCACCGAGGTAATTTTCTCTTCCTGAGAAATAGGCAACATTTGCACCAAAGGGGTGCCCCTCGCAGTACGAGAAGCTGCTGGAATTTGGTAAGCGGGAAGGGAATAGACCACACCGCGATCGCTGAAAAAGAGTAAAGTATCATGATCACAACAGGTAATAAAGTGTTCGATTACATCATCCTCTTTAATTTTTGTTCCAGCCTTGCCCCTGGTAGCACGATTTTGAGCAGTAAACTCACTTACTGCCATTCTTTTAACGTAGCCCTGTTCTGTGAGCAAAATCATCGCTTGCTCATTGGCAATTAAATCAATATCTAGTAGTTCTCCCTCTCCCTGGATGATTTCAGTGCGTCGGGGAGTAGCATGAAGGTTTCTAATATTGGTGATTTCTTCGATAATAATGGCTTCAATTCGTTCCCGTTTTGCCAAAATATCTTGATAATCAATAATTTGAGCTTGTAATTCTTCGTGTTCTCCCTGAATCTTCTCTGCTTCTAAAGCGGTTAAACGACGAAGTTGCATTTGCAGGATGGCATCTGCTTGTACTTGAGATAGCCCAAACTGGCTCATTAATTCTGCTCTAGCTGTAGCTGTATCTGCTGCCTGACGAATTAACTCAATCACTGCATCGATCGAACCCAAGGCAATTAATAAACCTTGTAGTAGATGATCTCTTTCTTCAGCTTTCCTCAGTAGATATTGAGTGCGTCTGGTGATGGTAGTGACACGAAAATCAATAAATACTTGTAAAAACTTCTTGATAGTTAGGAGTTGGGGTTCTCCTCCTACCAGTGCCAACATATTGGCACCAAAGTTAGATTGGATTGGAGTTTGCTTATAGAGATTGTTTAAAACTACTCTAGGATAAGCATCCCGTTTCAATTCGATCACAATCCGCATTCCATTGCGATCGCTTTCGTCTCTAATATCAGAAATGCCCTCAATTCTTTTATCGTTTACTAAATCAGCAATTTTCTCAATTAGGGAAGCTTTATTAGTTTGATAGGGAAGTTGGGTAATAATGATCGCTTCTTTTTCTTGTCTTCCTCTGGGATGGATGGTTTCAATATCTGCCACCCCCCTCATAGTGATTGAGCCTCTGCCAGTGGTATATGCTTCTTTTATTCCCGCTCTGCCTAAGATTTGTCCTCCCGTGGGAAAATCAGGACCAGGGATATGGTGCATCAACTCCAGGTCAGTGATTTCAGGATTTTGAATTATCGCGATCGCGCCATTAATCAATTCTCCCAAATTGTGAGGAGGAATATTAGTTGCCATCCCTACCGCGATACCAGATGACCCATTTAGCAACAGTTGGGGAATACGAGCAGGAAGTACTACGGGTTCTTGTTGGGAGCCATCAAAGTTATCCGCGAAATCAACGGTTTCTGCTTCAATATCTCGTAATAAGGCATTAGTCGCTAAGGCTTGCAAACGACATTCTGTATAACGCATTGCTGCGGGAGGATCGTTATCTATAGAGCCAAAGTTACCATGTCCGTTAATCAGAGGATCGCGCATCGAGAAATCCTGCGCCATTCTGACTAAAGCATCATAGACTGCGGTATCACCATGAGGGTGATATTTACCTAAAACTTCCCCTACTACGCGGGCGCATTTCCGAAAAGGACGGTCTGGGGTCAGTCCCAACTCATACATAGCGTAGAGGATTCTACGATGGACTGGTTTAAGACCATCCCTCGCATCTGGTAAGGCTCGTCCCACAATTACGCTCATGGCGTATTCGAGATAAGAGCGAGACATTTCGTTACTCAGGTCTGTAGGGATAATCCTTTCCTGGGAAGATGGCATAGGGTGAAAAACTCCAAAAACAAGCAATAAATCGGACTATTAGCTGATAAATATGGCTATACCTCTTTTTTTAGCCAATAAGGTTTAGTATAATCTCTTCTTAGAGTGATATTTTAGCATAAATTGTTCCCCAATAGCACAGGAGCAAGCTTTGTAGCGAGCAAGTTGAAGGTTACTTTTAGTTATGAGTTTTTAGGTCGATCTCAATTGGTTTGAGTTTAGTTCTCAAGTATTAAGTACTAAGTACCGAGCTTTGAAATAATAACTGTTTAGGTAATTAGAGTACCTTGGTCAAGAGATACAGGAAATTAGACTATTCTCAGGTCAGTAATAGTTTCTGCTGCTTGAATATTAAGCTGAATTTCAAAACCTTGGCAAAATGAAACAAATTTTGGGAGTCAATAGCAAAATTTAGACTAGACTAATTACAGGATTATAGTTTTAACCGTTTATTGTAGATAAACTCGTTGCTATTCCAATCTGTAAGGAGAATTTGATGAACCAAAAAAGTAAGATGCGAGACATGATCATTCTTCTCCCAGGAATTCTTGGTAGCGTTCTACAAAAAGATGGTCGAGACTTATGGAATATATCGGGTCAAGCTGTATCGGATTTCGTGAAAAATTTGCGTAAAGGTAATAATCTCCAACATCTCAAATTAGAGCAAGATGACCCAGAATTAGACGATTTGGGGGACGGAATTAAAGCAACTAGCTTAGTGCAGGATTTTCATTTTTTACCTGGTTTCTGGAAAATAGTATGAGTATTAATCTTGAAAACCAAATCTATAATTGAAGACATGAAAACAAACTTCTGAGTAATTAATGAAATCTCTACAAGATTACACAATTGTTATTCGTCCCGACGATAATAATACTTTTGTTGCTTACGTTCCTGCAATTGAAGGC
>JASJDF010000385.1 GCA_030065715.1 Xenococcaceae cyanobacterium MO_188.B19
CACAGCTTATAAAGCGAGTTTAGGCTTTGTTTGGGCTTGATTTTTGTTCAAAGCTTTTAGCGATCGCTGATAATAGGAACGTGAAATCCAACTATCACAAGCAGTATATCTTATTTTACTTATACCAATTGTTTAAGTACCGTTAGTTGACCATTGAGCATTGCAAATGGTAAATGTCAGATGATTAATAAGAAACAATAAAATGATAAATGATTGAAGAATGTCAAGTCGAAATAGGAAAGTTAAAGTGGTTTTATCGTCAAACTAATACAGAAAGTGAAAAACCTCCTGTCTTGCTATTACATGGGTTACCAACTCATAGTTATACTTGGCGAGGAGTGATGCAGGAATTAGAAACATTAGGATATGAAGCGATCGCACCTGATTGGATTGGTTCAGGTAATTCTGCTAAACCCAGCAAGCGAGAGTTTGCTTATACACCTGAAGCTTTTATTGCTGCTTTAGAAAATCTGATTACTACCTTAGAGTTAGAAAAATTTTATTTAATAGTCCAAGGATTTTTGGGCTCAGTAGGAATTCAATATGCTCTAGCTCATCCCGAACAAGTAGAGAGATTAATTATTCTGAATGCCCCTTTAACTCCAGAGATGAAGTTACCCTGGAAAATGAAACAATGGGGAATGCCCTTTGTGGGAGATATGATGACTCAAGACCCCTTACAAGTGGATCGTACCCTAGAAGGAGGAAGCGGTTTTATAATCGAAGATCGAGATTTAGATATTCATCGTAAACCTTATCTAACCAGTTCTTCTGTTGGAAGAGCTTTGAACGCAACGATTAAAGCTTTAGACCTTAATAAGGCTACAACAGAAATTAATGAAGGATTCAAAAACTGGGAGCAGCCTACTTTAATTATTTGGGGAGAAGCCGATCCTTGGCTTGCGATCGCAGAAGCAGAAGCGGTAGCTAAATCAAACTCCCATATTGAGTTAGTGAAACTTCCTGAAGCCAAACATTATCCCCAAGAGCATTGGTCAAAGGAAATTGGGCAAGAAATTAGCCAATTTTTACGACGTTCAGTTTTTTAAATGCCCAAATTTTGAGAAGATGAAAACAATTAATAAAATTACATCTTTAGGAGATATGAAAATCTTTCGTTCTGTTTTGTCCTTGATGTTGGTATTGGTAGCAACAGTTCTAGTTAGTTGCGGTAGTCCTACTGCTTCTGCTCCTCCCACCTACACACCTGAAAAACTACAAACTATCAAAACTTATCGCATTCCTGTTGATGTCGCACGCGATAGAATGAACACTCTAGGTGAGTTCGTTGAGAATGAAGATTGGACAAATGTTAAAACCTTTATTCATGGTCCTTTAGGACTTCTTAGAAGAGATTTGAGATATCTATCTGATGCTCTTCTCCCCGATGATAAAGCTCAAGCTAAAGAACTAGCGCAGGATATCTTTGCTAGTTTAGAAAATCTTGATGCTGCTGCTCTAGATAAAGATTCTAGAACCGCAACATCTCAATTTAGTCGAGCATTGGCAGATTTTGAAAATTATATCGATTTAATTCCTGATGCGTCATAGTTAGTAGTTAGTAGTTAATTGCTATTTACTTCTTCTCCACTAATCGTGCGCCTTGAGTATCGAGAGTTAGAGCCTTAACTAGGGTTTTAACTCCTTTTTTTTGCCAAGCAAGCTCCATTGCAGCTACGACATTAGCTTGATTTTCTTGGTTAGTCAGAGCCAGTAAAGTCGCACCAGCACCACTGATTACCATTCCCCAAGCTCCAGCAGCGATCGCAGCATTTTTAACTTCATCGTATCCTATAATTAGTTGTTTACGATAGGGTTGATGTAATTTGTCTTCTAAAGCAGTAGCTAACCATTTTCCATTATTAGTTGCTAAACCCCTCAACAACAAACCCATACGGGAGATATTAAAAATAGCATCACTACGACTGATCGAGGTAGGTAAAACTTTTCTAGCTTCTTCAGTAGATAATTCAAAGTTAGGAATTGCTACTATCGGAATTACTTCAGAATGCCAAGGAATTTCACAAATTTGCCAGTTTCCTGGTTCTCCAATAGACAAGCGACAATTACCTAAATAAGCAGGTACAACATTATCGGGGTGTCCTTCAATTGCGATCGCCATATCTCGGATTTCGACTTCACTTAAAGGTTTTCCTGCTAATTCATTAGCACCCATCAGCCCTCCTACAATAGCTGTAGCGGAACTTCCTAAACCCCTAGCAAAAGGAACACCAAGCTTGATATCTATCTTTACTGAAGGTGGTGTACGCTCAATCTTTTCATATACTTTCAAAAAAGACTGATAGACTAAATTACTTTTATCTCGACTGACTTTATCTGCTTCATCCCCTATAACAGTAATAATTAAATCTTCTTCTCGATCTAGTGAGGTAAAGTTAAACTCGTTATACATTGTTAGCGCAGCACCGAGACAGTCAAAACCTACGCCCAGGTTAGCAGTAGTGGCAGGAACAATTACATTTGTCATTGAACATTTATTATTGAACATTTATCATTGAACATTTATCAGGGTGTAATAGTCAATTAGACGGGTTTAATCCCTAGAGAACTCGAAAAAATTGATTGATAAATACGGTTCTGGACTTTTAAAGTTACCTCTTGCTTAACTACTAACCCTGACAAAACTAATTCTCTTTCCTCTGAGCTATCAACTGTAACTATCTCTCCTTGATGACAAATTTGTCGGTAGATCTCTAGTAGCTGAACCGATTGTTGACTCTTGAGGATGCGATCTTGGATAGTCCTCAAATGTTCTGGTTCATCCTGTGATTCCCAATTCTCGATTATTTTTGTTTGTACCAAATTGGCAATCCATTCAACCTAATTTTTTCCAGCTTTTTTGATGAATAAACTTGTTTTTCAGAATTTCTTTGCTTATTAGGTTGATTCTTTATTCAATAAATATTCTAAATTCCAGTAGCCAGAAACATATCGTTTCTGAATTTTAATAATTATTATGATATAGCAACATCCCACCTACCCCCCATCCCAAAAAATTAGGCAACCAACCAGCGATCAAAGGAGGAATCAATCCCACAATACCGCAAGAACCGACAATAAAACCTAATAAATAATAACTAAACACAATCCCCACACAAATAGTAAATCCCTGACCACGATTTATTTGATCGAAATTTATGCCAATACCAGAGCCAATAACAGCAAAAACTACACAAATAAAAGGAAAAGCTAGTTTTTGTTGAATGCGAACTTGAAATAATCTAATCTGGGTCTGATTTTTACTCTTAATAATTAATTCTAAATATTTTCTTGCTTCACTTAGGCTCATTTTTTGAGGATCATTGACTTGATTGGCAATTTCAAAAAATGTTGAAGGTAAGAATAAACTTTTCTGTTTAAAAAAATCCACATCCGCTAAATTTGAAGTAATAGCAGTTGTCAGATCGAGATTACTTTTAATAGGTTCAAAGCTTTCAACTCTACCATCAAAAAGATCCCATGATTTTTGCTTCTGATTCCAAATGGCTTTTTGAGCAACAATTATTTTTTGAATATCAGATTTTTTCCAATTGATAATAGTGATTTCTTGGAACTTATTTCCATCAAAATGTTTAGCATAATATAATCTTACAAGTCTTGAATTATTCTCATCCAAAGTTTTATATTCTGAATAAAATAAATCTTTTTTATCTAGATAGGATTTTGACTTAGGAATGAAAATATTTTCTAAGTAAGACACTCGATAATTAGCATTATGTACGACAAATTCATTTAATAGAAAAGTCATGTTAGCGATCAAAATACTAAACAAAATAGCAGGTATTACTATAGAAAAAACATTGATTCCCGAACTAAAAAAAGCAATTAATTCTAAATTAGAATTAAGACGACCATATACTAGCAGAGTTGTTAATAATAAAGCGATTGGTAAAGCATATACTGTATATTCTGGTACTTTTAAGAAAAATATTTTTACAGCTATACTTAGTGGTAAATTGTATTCAATAACTTTATAAGTTAGATCAGAAACTGTACCTAAAGCCACTGCTAGCGCAGCCAATAAAGCTGCACTACAAATAAATACAAAAATTAATTGTTGCCAGATGTATCGGTCTAAAACTTTGACTTTTATTTTCATGAGTCCATAAATTTTATCTTTAAAACTCAGAAATCAATAGGATATAATCAAATTTAAAAATGTCAAGAATATTTAGTTGTCAATCAACAAATGACTAAAGACTAATGACAAAGAACACAAAACTAGATAATTCCGAATACTATACCTTTATTTAAATCATTAATGGTGAAGATTCTAACTGTTGCCAAATCTCTGATAATAGACTATCTAAACCAGTACGAGTTACAGCAGAAATATTAAAAATTGGTGCGGAAGTTAGTTCTTGTAGTTCCGAAATTACCATTTCTAATATTTCCTCATCACCACTATCTATTTTATTAAAAGCAATAATCTGGGGTCTTTCAGCTAAACCCTGACCATATGCCTCTAATTCCTCCTGGATAATTTTATAATCCCCAATAGGGTCATCGGCGGTAATATCTATCAAGTGTAATAACAAACGAGTGCGTTCGATATGGCGTAAAAAATCATGTCCTAGACCCACACCAGCAGAAGCACCAGCAATTAACCCAGGAATATCGGCAAATACCGTACCATCTCCTGTTGGCTTGCGAACAACTCCTAAATTCGGAATGAGAGTAGTAAAAGGATAGTCAGCAATTTTGGGACGAGCCGAAGACAGAGAAGAAATTAAGGTAGATTTTCCCGCATTAGGTAAGCCAATAATCCCCACTTCTGCTAGTAATTTTAATTCCAAGCGCAGGTGACGCTGTTCTCCCTCCAAACCAGGAAGACAATGTTCGGGAGCGCGGTTATGATTACTGAGGAAATGTTTGTTGCCTAAACCCCCTTTTCCTCCTTGCGCTACACACACTGATTGTCCCTCTTTTACTAAATCTCCAATTAATTCCCCTGTGTCTGTATCGTAAATCATCGTACCACAGGGTACTTCAATTATGCGATCGCTGCCCGATGCCCCAGTACAGTTATTAGGTCCTCCTCTCTTGCCATTTTCCGCTTTAAAAATACGAGCATATTTAAAATCTAATAAGGTTTGCAGTCTTTCTGTTGCTTTTAAAATTACTGAGCCACCCCGCCCTCCATTACCGCCAGCGGGACCCCCTGCGGGAACATATTTTTCTCGACGAAAGGCAACAATACCATCTCCACCGTTTCCTGCGATTACTTCTATTTGTGCTAAATCAATAAACTGCATATCCTATTTTTGAGTAATGAGTAATAAGTAATCCCATATCCGCAGGTGTATCCTTTAGGACAAGGGGACAATGTGAGTAATAAGTAGCAACTAAACTACTAGCCCATTTTCAGCCAACTAAAAATTTCATCAGCAGTTAATTCTAAATCTATTGCAGCTAAAACAGGAAGAATATCTGTATTTTGTAGTAACTGGGGTTGTTGTCCATTGGTAAATACTAAGATGCTTTGATC
>JASJDF010000386.1 GCA_030065715.1 Xenococcaceae cyanobacterium MO_188.B19
TCTACAACTTTTGTTACTTGACTCAGTCATTATACTTTGCATTTTGTTACATTTGCTTAATTTTGGAAAAAATTCTTGGTAAATAAATTATTTTTTTCAAAAATTCCTAGCCCTGAGCCTCTGTTGATATCCTTGGAATTTATTAAAACTTTTGAAGATCCCTGAAATTTAATTAAGAAATATCAAAAACTTGCATTTTAGTAGAAATTTTGGGTATTTAAGAACTTTACTTAATCAACATCAGTTCGACAAAGCTAACTCGCGCGTTCACCGATAAATCAAACAATGCCTTATCGGAAACAAATTGTTTCTTTTAGACATAACGAATCAAAATTCGTTAGACGTTCACATTAATCAGTGAATACTGCATAAAAAAATTTGGAGTAATCTATTTCAAAAAAACAGCTCTAACTTTCTTCATTCTTTTTGGCAACTCACAATACACTTTCAGAATCATGCACAATAATTCTTTACCTATAGAAGCTGAATGGGAAATTGAACGTCTCGAAATTCATCTCCAAAAGCACCCAGAACAAGCATTTCAATTAGCTATTAAACATTTTAAGGATTATTTGGAGATTTTTCTGGAATATGAAAAATTGATAGAACAACGCCAATCTATTTCTCTGCCTCCTTTTCCCACTCCTCGTCAAATTCAACTTGAAACTGAACACCAAGATAAAGATACTTTTTGTCTTTTCTGAGATGAAGACTAAAGATATATCCTCATGTGACGACCAATAAATATGAGGATATATCAAAACTACTTTCGTTATATCCTAAGTTGAAACCCTATGGGTATAAATACAAAAAAATCTTCCTTAAAGCTACTGATAAAAGACTTATCTTATTATCGAATCGAAATAAATCCAGAAACTTTTAGAAACAGTAGCATTGAGAAGAATTATTTTTAATGAAGGGATTAATTTCATTAAGAAATTTTTTGATTTTGATTATGTTCGTTTTTCAAAGCATTTTTCTTGTGATCTTCCAATTTAACTAGGTTATTAGAAGGGAATTCTATTTTTTTAGTATCTTTCAGAATTTCTTGTAAATAAGAAATATCTGGCTCATTCTGATTTTTAGGGGTCTGTTGTAAATTTTCTTCCTTATTAGAATGTAGAGATTGACTATTTTTTTGAGATTTTTTGGAGGATTTCCCTAACATTTCTGGGATAACCAGGCTAGCTCCAATTAGTCCTAGTAAACTAAAAAATTCGATTTTCTGCGCTTTTTTTGATAAAAGTATCTGAGAAATTTTTACGGGTTTTTCATGTCCTCCGTGATCAGAAGCTTTTTCACTCACGTCTGTTTTTGTGTAAGACTCTTTTGGGCTAGAACTAGCAGCTTCAGCAATATTTGTTGGAATTAATAGTCCACCAGTCAATGTGAGTAATGAAAGTATTTTAAATAAACTTAAGTTCCAATTCATAATTTTTTTTCTAAGTAATCATATAAATTTTCGATATAAACAAAATAAAACAATAAAAGTGACAAATTCGGAACAAAAGAATCTTATTGTGTTGCGAAAGATTACATTGTTTTAAAAATAGTAAATGGTTAGCAGGAATTGTCAAATATCAGGTAAGTCGTGCAATTTTATTTTTTTAGGGCGATGCTACTAAATTAAAATCAAATAAAACTTTTTAAAAAATATATATTTTTGCAACTTCTGAGGTTATTACTTAACAAATTCACAAATCAGCAAACTTGTTGAGTAATCACTAATAATTCTTTTAGACACACTACAATACAATATGGTTAACATTATTGAACAAGTTGGTTTTGGCGATCGCGCCCTTAGCGAGGCGCGTAGCGATCGCGATAACAACAGTTGAGACTCAAGCTACATCTGGCATGGATACACAAAAAAAAGGGTTACCAGTAACTATCATTACAGGATTTTTGGGGAGCGGAAAAACCACTCTTCTTAATCATATTTTGACTAACCAACAAGGGTTAAAAACTGCCGTTTTAGTGAATGAATTCGGTGAAATAGGAATTGATAACGAATTGATTGTCTCTACCGACGAAAGTATGGTGGAACTGAATAATGGTTGTATTTGCTGCACCATTAACGAAGATTTGGTTAATGCGGTATATAAGATACTAGAGAGAGAAGAAAAGATTGACTATTTAGTAGTGGAAACTACAGGACTAGCCGATCCTCTTCCTGTAGCTTTGACGTTTTTAGGGACAGAGTTGCGGGATATGACTCGTCTTGACTCCATTGTCACAATGGTTGATTGTGCTAACTATAGTCTCGATTTGTTCAATTCTCAAGCAGCGGAAAGCCAGATACAATATGGGGATATTATTGTTCTCAACAAAACCGACTTGGTAGATGAAGCAGATGTAGATTCTTTAGAGATTAGAATTAGAGATTTTAAAAAAGATGCTAGGATTTTGCGTACCCAGAAATCCCAAGTTTCTTTGCCTTTAATCTTGAGTGTGGGATTATTTGAGTCAGATCAATATTTTGATAGTTCTGAATCAAAACATGAGCATGAACATCATGATCACCATCATGACCACGATCACCACGATCACCATGATCACCATCATGAACACGATCATGATCACCACCATCACTCAGATCATTTAGAGAATGATGGTTTTACCTCCTTATCAATTCAAAGCGATCGCCCATTAAATATTAGAAAATTCCAATACTTCCTCGATAATCAACTACCTGAAAACGTATTTCGCGCTAAAGGGATTCTTTGGTTTGAAGAAAGTCCTAAACGTCATATTTTTCATCTCAGTGGTAAAAGATTCAGCATTGAAGATGAAGAATGGAAAGGGGAGAAGAAAAATCAATTAGTTTTGATTGGTCAAAACTTAGATCATGATAAGTTGAGAAAACAAATTGAAAATTGTATTCGTCTTCCCACTCCCAATCGCGGTAAGGGATTTGGTAAATAGTTCTAAATTTAAAACTGATGCGCGTTGTAATTCAGCGAGTTAAATCTTCTTCAGTTATTGTAGGCGGAGAAATCATCGGTCGAATCGGACGGGGGTTAAATCTCTTAGTAGGCATTTCCCCCAATGATACCAATACAGAAATTGATTGGATGGCTTGTAAATGTTTAGATTTAAGGCTATTTCCAGGGGACACTGAAGCTAAAAAGTGGAGCAAATCCGTAACTGATATTCAGGGGGACTTACTAGTAGTAAGTCAGTTTACCCTCTATGGAGATGCTCGTAAAGGTCGTCGTCCCTCTTTTAGTAATTCTGCACCCCCTGAGATTGCGGAAAACATTTATAACTGCTTTGTCGAAAAATTAAAAAAAAGTGGTCTATATGTTGCTACGGGACAATTTGGCGCAATGATGAATGTCAACATTGAAAACGATGGTCCAGTAACTCTTTTACTAGAAAAAGATGCTGTGGAATCCATAGAGAGATAGTTAGTAGTTGTTCTTTTATTTCTTGCTCACTTATGAAACTACGCCAATTATTAGCCCAAGTAGAATCGATTAATCTAACTTTAGAAAATTCTGCCTTAGATCGAGAAATAACAGGATTATCCACCAATTCCCATAGTTGTCAACCAGGAAACTTGTTTATTGGAATGCCTGGTACTAGAGTTGATGGAGGAGAATACTGGAAAGATGCGATCGCAAAAGGTGCGGTTGCAGCTTTAGTAACCCCTGAAGCTGCAACCAAAAAACCTCCCAAGGAAACTGAATGCTTAATTACTACAAATAATATGACTGCTAGTTGTGCAGCATTAGCAGCAGCTTTTCATAATTATCCAGCACAGAAATTGAAGTTAGTGGGAGTGACTGGGACAAACGGGAAAACGACAACCACTCATTTAATTGAATATTTTCTTTTAGAATCACAATTACCTACAGCATTGTTTGGGACTCTTTATACTCGTTGGCAAGGTTATCAAGAAACCGCCCTCCATACCACTCCTTTTGCCGTAGATTTACAAAACCAGTTGGCTACCGCTGTTGAAGCTGGGAGCGAATATGGGGTAATGGAAGTTAGCTCCCATGCCTTAGATCAGGGTAGAGTCAAGGGCTGTCCTTTTGAAGTAGCCGTTTTTACTAATCTCACTCAAGATCATCTAGACTATCATTCGGATATGGAAGACTATTTCCAAGCTAAAGCTTTACTATTTAGTCCTGAATATCTTCCAGGAAAAGCCATTATTAATTTAGATGATTCTTACGGACAGCGTTTAATAGAGCAAGTAGGCAAAGATCGAGTTTGGAGTTATAGCGTCAGTAATCCTAATGCAGACTTATACACCACAGAGTTAAATTATCAAGCAACTGGAGTCAGCGGTATTTTACATACTCCAGAAGGAGAAATACCCTTTAACTCTCCTTTAGTGGGTCAATTTAATTTAGCAAATCTTTTAGCAGCAGTAGGAACAGCTTTACATTTAGGAGTAAAATTACCCCTAATTGCCACCAGTCTTACTCAGTTTATGGGTGTTCCTGGCAGAATGGAAAGAGTGCAAATAGACGAAAATCAGGATATTAGCGTCATTGTCGATTATGCTCACACTCCCGATAGTCTAGAAAACTTATTAATTGCAGCACGTCCTTTTATAACTGGTAAGATGATCTGCGTATTTGGTTGTGGGGGCGATCGCGATCGCACCAAACGACCTTTAATGGGAGAAATTACAGCCAAACTCTCCGATTTAGCCGTTGTTACCTCAGATAATCCTCGTACCGAAGATCCTCAAGCAATCTTACAAGATGTATTAGCTGGGATACCCGATACTGTAACTACCTTAGTAATATGCGATCGCGCCAAGGCAATCTCTACTGCGATCAAGCAAGCAAAATCGGGAGATGGGGTATTAATTGCAGGAAAAGGACACGAAGATTATCAAATATTAGGAACAGAGAAAATTCATTTTGATGACCGTGAACAAGCCAGAGAAGCTTTAGCTAAACGTTAAGTCGCTTTGCTCTAGTTTGGAATTCGGAATTCGGAGTTCGGAGTTCGCCCTAAAGGATATATCCGCAGGTGTCCCGCAAGGGGATACCGCTTCGCATATATCCCGTGGAACACCTTCGGATAGAGTTCGGAGTTCGGAATTGAGACAAAAGCCTATTCCTGATAACTCCTAACTCATCTGGTCAACAATATAACCAAATTGAAAATTTAAGATTGTTTTTCTCTTTCTATTTCTTCTTGAAGCTTGGCTAATTCTTCGGGGGACATTTCCTCTAAACGCTTTTGCAGTACTGCTTCTTCATAGTCCTTAAGTTGCTGATTGTAGGTCATATTTTTGGTAACAACTCTAAATAAATAAGTGAGTGACCAACCGACTATGCCTGCAACTAAGAGAGTTTGTGTCCAGATCCCTGCGGAGATACCACTCATACCAGCAGTATCTAAAACGAAATAGATTACACCTCCACCGACAAAAATAGCAAGACCAATACCAAGAGCATCTATTCTACGCATAGTTTTAAATTATGCTTGTAGCTTACGACCTTTGGGACGAAAATTGAGCAAAGGACTCAACA
>JASJDF010000387.1 GCA_030065715.1 Xenococcaceae cyanobacterium MO_188.B19
GTTCCTAAGCGATCGCCTAATACTGCTATTAAACCTCCTAAGACTAAAATGGCTGCAATCAAAATGTAAGCACTGGTCATGGGAAATTGAAAATTCAAAATTGAGAATTATCCAAATATGCTGGGAATTTCCCAATATTTAAGTAAACTGTTGACTCAGAGCCACAGGGTTATGGACAGTAATTTTCTTTTTGTGAATTGAGACCATTTCTTTGTCTCTTAAGTCTCCTAACAAACGAGTAACTGTGACACGAGTTGAACCAATAGCTTCTGCGATCGCCTGATGGGAAAGTTTGAGGTCAATTTTAATCCCTTCATTGGTGGGAATACCAAAATCTCGACATAAAATTAAAAGAAAGCTAACTAAACGAGAACCCATATCCCGATGGGCTAAAGTTTCAATCATCATTTCTGTCTGAAGAATCCGAGATGATAAACCCCTGAGCATCAACATTGATAATTCTGGATTTTCTTTCAGGGATTGTTCCACTTGTTCAATGGGAGAAGACAATAATTCTACAGCAGTGAAAGCTACTGCATGATAAAAGCGATCGCTTTTTTGTCCTGTAATTAGGGATAACACCCCAAAAACGCTATTTTCTCTGAGTAAAGCTACCGTAATCTCTTCTCCTGCTTCATAGACTCTCGATAGCTTAACTGCACCTTTGACTAAAAAATAAACTCTTTCTGCGGGATCACCAGGAAAAAATATGGTTTTTCCTCTCTCAAAACTTTCAACAATGGGAGGAAAAGAACCACGATTCAGCTTACGAAATACAGATGCTAGGGGGAGATTTTGAGTTAGGGATAGTTCCATCGGACTTACTATCATATAAATACAACCACTTGATTGTTTAATATTAAACCTTTAACGGTTATTTGCAGATTTTCTATTTTCGAGATGAGACTGTAGTAGCTAAGAGTCCAGGCAGTTGTACTATGGATAGTTGCTAGACAAATTAGGAAATAGCCATTATGTTAGACTTGACTGGAAAGAATGCTTTTGTCACGGGCATTGCTAATAATCGCTCTATTGCTTGGGGTATCGCTCAACAACTTCATAAAGCAGGGGCTAATATTGGGGTAAATTACTTGCCAGATGAAAAAGGACGTTCTGAGAAAAAAGTTAGACAACTGGTCGAACCTCTTAGTCCTAGTTTGATATTACCTTGTAATGTTCAAGATGACGCATTAATGGCAGAAATGTTTAATGCGATCAAAGAAAAATGGGGTAAATTAGACATCTTAATACACTGTCTGGCTTTTGCCAATAAAGAATATCTGGGAGGAGACTATAGTGATGTCCCCCGTGATGCTTTTTTAAACTGTTTAGATATTAGTGCTTATTCTCTAACTCATTTTGCTCATTTTGCGAAACCCCTGATGACCGAAGGTGGTAGTATTTTAACCCTTTCTTACTTGGGTGGAGTCAAAGTCATGCCCAACTACAATGTAATGGGCATTGCTAAATCAGCTTTAGAAATGAGTGTACGCTATCTAGCAGCAGAATTGGGTTCCCAGAATATTCGAGTTAATGGTATCTCCGCAGGACCCATTAGAACTTTAGCTTCTTCTGCTGTGGGAGGAATTTTGGATATGATTAAACATATGGACAATACTGCACCTTTAAGACGTACCGTAACTCAAGAAGAAGTAGGAAATACAGCAGCCTTTTTAGCCAGCGATTTGGCTAGTGGGATCACAGGACAAATTATCTATGTGGATGCTGGTTACGAGATTATGGGAATGTAGCCTTAATTAATAATTAATAATTCATAATGGCAACAATAGAATCTAAAACCCCAAACTTTTCTCAATCACACATATTACCTCGTACTGCTTCTGTTAAAAGAACTACTAAAGAAACTGATGTGGCAGTAACTGTAAATCTTGATGGTCAGGGTAAATGTGATGCTGATACAGGTATTCCGTTTCTGGATCATATGCTCAATCAGATATCTTCCCACGGATTAATCGATCTAGATGTCAAATGTAAGGGAGATATTGAAATTGACGATCATCATTCTAATGAAGATGTAGGGATCACTCTGGGTATGGCTCTGGCTCAAGCTGTCGGCGATCGCAAAGGCATTGTCCGTTTTGGTCATTTTGTCGCACCTTTAGATGAGTCTTTAGTGCAAGTAGCTTTAGATTTTTCGGGAAGACCCCATCTCAGCTATGGTTTAGAGATTCCTACTCAAAGAGTTGGCACTTATGACACCCAATTAGTGAGGGAGTTTTTTGTCGCTGTAGTCAATCACTCTCAAATGACACTCCATATCCGTCAGCTAGATGGAATCAATTCTCACCATATTATCGAAGCTACTTTCAAAGCTTTTGCTCGCGCCATGCGAATGGCTTTAGAAATCGATCCCCGTCGTGCTAATACTATTCCTAGCTCTAAAGGGGTTTTATAGCTATTATGGGCGGTCGTGGGAAGATAACGCGATCGCTTATACTTTATTTAACAATGGCAATTATTTTTAAACTACAATGTGTTACATAAAGGTTTAATTTATTAGCTATTGTGAATCCAAATTTAATTATTCCAGTTGGAACGCAAATTGTAAGTCGAATTGACGTAAAAAACACAGACAACAAAATTATTGCCCCTCAAGGTGCTGTAGGAGTAATTATTGACTCTCCTACAGATAACTCTCACAATTACAAAATTCGCTTATCTAACGATGTAGAAATATGCTTAAATCGTCATGAATTTAGCATTCGCAAAGACTATCAAAAGCAAGGATTACAAGATGCTCGTGATATGTTGGCAGAGTTAAACCTTTATGATTATGTTATCTATCGCTGCGTAGTAGGTTCAAGAGCCTTTGGTTTAGATAATGAAAATTCTGATACAGATTTGAGAGGTATTTATTTACCTCCTGCTGATTTGCATTGGTCTTTGTATGGTATCCCAGAACAATTAGAAAATCATGACAATGAAGAATGTTATTGGGAATTACAAAAGTTTATTATCCTGGCATTAAAAGCTAATCCCAATATTTTGGAATGTTTATACACTCCAATGGTAGAGAAAGTAACCCCCATTGCTGAAAACTTATTAGCCAATAAAAAAATATTTTTATCGAAGCTAGTGTATCAAACTTATAATGGCTATGCTATGTCTCAGTTCAAAAAAATGGAACAAGACTTAAGAAATAAAGGAGAAATTTGCCCCAAACATATAATGCACTTAATTCGATTATTGTTATCGGGAATTACAGTATTGAAAGAAGGGTTTGTTCCAGTAAAGGTAGAAGCCTATCGAGATGATTTATTGGCAATTCGTAATGGAGATATGTCTTGGGAAGAGGCTAATAAATGGCGATTAGATTTACATGAAAAGTTTGAGTATAGTTTCAGTAATACTATACTTCCAGATCGTCCAAATTATGAAAAAGCTAATGCATTTTTAATAGAAGCTAGAAAATCTATGGTTTCTAGTTTATAGACCTTGTAGGATGGGCAAAATAGTTAAGAATAACTTTATTGACTAAAACATTGGATATTTTCATACCTTCTAAGTTCAGTTTTATTTTTAAATATTTGACAAAATAATATGTCTAATCAAATTATGGTTATTTTTCCTTATTTATACGAAGATACTTGGGTATTTGATGATCGCGATACAGGCTTAGAAAAAGAGCCATTTGTTTGTGGTATTCCAGAAATGATTAATATTATGACTAAAGATATTCCAGATGCTAATTCTGGTTTTAGAATGTTATTTTCTTTTGCTCCTTTCCCTGGCTATCAAGCAGAATTAATCTATCGTAGAGAAGAATATGGTGGTAACTGGTATTATTGGGAGAAATATAATTTAGAAGGTTGGTTATGTCCTGCTATGTTTAAATATTTTGAAAAAACACCAAACAAAATTTATTGTAAAGCAGAAAAAGTTTAAAACAGGCTTTTTTAAAGATATATTTTTTACATTTTTAACTAATTACTTTGTATTAATTAATAATAATCGACGCTGAAAATTCTTTTATGATTTCTTATAAAATAGCGATCGCAATGAAGCTATTTTCTCTTATATTAATCATAAAAAAGACCAATAATAATTTAATTTATTAGATAAATCAAAGTGAACTACGAAAAGTTATTAACTATATCTCAAGCACAACCCTATCCTCTACTATTTACTACTATTAGTGGAGCACATCTTTATGGCTTCCCTTCTCCAGATTCTGATTATGATTTGCGTGGAGTTCATATTTTGCTGTCAACAGAAGTTTTAGGCTTATATCCCGTTCGAGAAACGATTGAATTATCAGAAATTAAATCGGGTTTAGAGATTGATTTAGTGACTCATGATATAAAAAAGTTTTTTACCCTACTCCTAAAAAGAAATGGCTATGTTTTGGAGCAACTATATTCACCTTTAATCGTCTATACAACTCCAGAACACGAGGCTTTAAAAAAACTTGCTCTTAATTGTATTACTCGTCATCACTATTATCATTATTTAGGATTTTCTCAGAGTCAATGGAAACTATTTAGTAAAAAAAATCAAGTCAAGCCATTACTGTATGTATATCGGGTTTTGTTAACAGGCATTTATTTAATGCAAACAGGAACAATTGAAGCCAATTTAGTTAAACTAAATGAGCATTTTCAACTACCTTATATTAGCGATCTGATTACACAAAAACTTTCTGAAACGGAAAAATGCTTATTAAAACAAACCGATCTAGAATTTCATCATCAGGAATATCAGAGATTACAAAATGAACTAGAATTAGCTTTTGAAAATAGTGATTTACCCGATGAGCCATCGGCAAAAGCAGAGTTGAATGATTTGTTAATTTCAATCAGAAAATAGCCACTTTAAACGAAAAGTCATCTGTTTTTTTTAGCTATTTTTAAGAAACCTTCGCATATACTTTAGTATAACCGCGACCAATGTTCAATGTTCAATGTTCAATGTTCAATGTTCAATGTTCAATGTTCAATGTAATTATGTGGTCAATCTATATGATTCGCTGTGGTGATAATTCTCTCTACACTGGCATTTCTAATGATGTTGCTAAACGTTTTGCAGTTCATCAATCAGGCAATTCTCAATCGGCGAAATATACGAGAACTCGCCATCCATTGAAATTAGTTTTCACTATCGTATTATTTGATTAGTATTGTAAGAAAAATAATGAATCAAATTCTCTCAAGCTCTGGTTTATTATCATTGTGTTTAGAGCTTTAATTGCAATTATTGGCTCTAGTTGGGGTTTAACCACTAGAGGAGGGGCTAGTCGAAACTTCAGTTTTACGAAACTTATTCAGACTTTTTCTCTAGTAACCAATAAGTATTCATCTCTCCCTTACCTCTTACCGCGATCGCGCCTCGTTCCTCAAACAGGTATCGATCCCGCAATCTTTCATAGGTTGCAGCCGTAACTTGAATCTTGCCTGGAACTCCCTGAGATTCCATGCGACTGGCAATATTAACTGTATCACCCCATACATCATAGGC
>JASJDF010000388.1 GCA_030065715.1 Xenococcaceae cyanobacterium MO_188.B19
TCATATAGTTTATGTCCGAGATTTTTTAAGATATTGCCAGTGTAGCCATATGCGCAAAATGCAATTTGATGTCCCCTGCTCATAGCAGCTTCTGCGATGGCTGTCATTCGAGTTAAGCCACCAGATTCAGGCTGTGGAGGAGAAAAGACTGAAATTAAAAGACGCATTATTAAATCCAATTTTTAAAAATTGTATATCGCATGAAATAATCGCTCTTTGTGATGATGAAATTAAGTATCATATATATAACTATTTATTATACGGAAACTTTCTTGATATCCGAATAAATCCCCGAGGGAAAAAGTTCGTCAACCACCCCATGCTGAATTAATCTCTCAAAAGAGTTTCTCGATGGGTAACTGCTCTCATAGCTACTTTCCAAGTAAAAGTAAAAGATTGAAACGATTCTGGGGAAACTCGATCTTGATCCAAATCTACCACCACTTTGGCTAAAATTTCAAACAGGTGACTCCGAAGTTGAATCAATTGCTCTAAATCTTCTTCGCTTAACCCAACGTGAGTTCGACAGAATTAGAAAACAGCAGGAGGTAGAGCTAGTAATCTTTTCGGTTCTAAATCAATAGAAGGTTTGTTTGGTAGATAGGTGTAAGCAATCAACCCAGCCATCAGATTCACTAGAAAATTCCAAATACTTCGATGTCTGGAATGCTCAATTTGAAAGATATTCTTGAGTTGGTCATTAACAGTCTCGATTAAGGCTCTTTTACGCAAAAGAATTTTGTCTATCAGCTTGACTAGTTTTTGTTTCATCTTCTTTTTGTATCTAGTAATCAGCTTGAGTTGTTGTTCATAGAGCTGCTCAAACAGTTGCTGAGTATAAAGTTCAAAGATTCAAATTCTGTCGAACTCACGTTAACCCATAATGAGAGCTTAAATACCAAAACAGTGGATAAGAACCACTCTTTTTTGGCATTAGTGCAATTCTTTTTCCTTTCAGCTCGCTAAAGCTATCAATATTAGATTCTTTGGTAACAATTAAATGTGAGATCTCTGGAAATAAAGAAGCGAGCACTTTGGTCGAGGGAGACACAATGGTATCACTTTGGATGAGTGCTAATTGTACCTGCTTCTCTTTAAGCAACTCTAAGTTGTTTAAAGAGCCTTCTGTTGGCAGCACGTCAATCTGAATCTGAGGTTGATGTCTAGCGACTACTTTGGCTAAAGCTTGAGCAAAAGCATAATATTCTCCTTGAGTGCTACCAGTTGCGATGGTCAGAGTATAAACTCGGTTCTGGGAACGGAACCATTGCCAGCCAAATATACTGGCTGCGATCATACTCAAAAAAATCAGTGGAAAAATCAGTTTATTTGACATTGACTATGATATTGCTGCCAGAGCTTGTTGGTTAGCTGAGAATAATCTAGAACTAATTGATTAATTCTCTTTTTTACTTGGTGTTGGCTCCTCAAACAGCTTTTCTAATTGTGCTAATAATGATTCCAGTTTTTTCCGCTTACGAGAATTTTCCAGAATTAACTTCTTAGATTTTTTAACCTGTTTATAAGTATTATCCAAACGGTTAAATACTTCTTCTTTTTGGGCTTGTGTTTTAAGTACTTTGATTCTCTCCTTGATTTCTCTCAATGATAAAGATTTAGCAATAGCTTCTGCCATTAATTCTTTTCTGATTTCTTCATCTTTGAGGGATGGGATTAGACAAAATAGTTAATCAACCCCTTGCATATATCTCTCGACTTTTTTGCCAAAAGATATATGCTCTCACTAAGCTTCTATCACTCGCTAATTTACTTGATTAATTTTTCAATTTTGGAAATCAATTGTTCTAATTCTTTTTGTTTAGACTTATCGTGCCAAATTGTTTGGTTCTTATTCAATTTTGATATGGCTTTACTATACCTTTTTTGTAAATCATGTTTGACAGGCTTCTTCTCTTTTATTTGCTTCTGAATTTCTTCAGGGGTCAAATTTTCGACTTCTATCTGTTGCAATAATTTAATAGCAAACTTTATATCTTCGATTTTGCTAATCTTAGACAGAACCTCTCTACTTAGATTGGAGTTAATAGCACAATTTAGTAATTTAGCTCTGAACTCATCATGCTTTACTCTGTCAATTACTCTAGCTTTAGAATAAGCGATTTTTCCTTCTCGTATAGCTTGAATTATTTCCTCATGGCACTCTAACAGAGGCAATTTATGAGTTATAAAAGTTTTAACAGTAAGATTAAATCTTTCGAGTATTGTTTCAACGACCGATAACTGTTCTTGGGTCGTGTTAGCACTGGTGCTAACACGAGGATTTTTCTCTCGACCAGTTTCTCGGTAAAAAAGTTCGTTAAAACACAGTCTAGCAATTGATTCATCACAATTTAGCTTTAACATAGCTAAGTTAAGGATGCCAAGAGTCTCATCTATGGGATTTTGGTCTTCTCTCTGCAAATTCTCAATCAAAGCAATCTCTAGTCTTTCTGACTGAGTTAAATTCTTAGAAATTGCTCTAATTTTTTCTTGTCCTAATTGCTTAATCGCTTCTATCCGATGTTTTCCATAAACTAATTCATATGTGCCGTCATCTAAAGGAACAACTAATATAGGTTGAAGTATTCCATAAACCTCAGCTGATCTAGAAATTGATTCAACTTTTACTACATTAATCCAAGTTCTAGCTTTGATCTCAGGAGAAACAATCTTCTCAATAGGTATTTCAATTATTTGTTCTTGTTCAGGAACAGGAAGAGTTGCAAAGATTGCTTTTTGTTCCTTATTTAAGGCTTTAAGATTATTAGCTAAATTAACTACTGCCATGCCGATAATAACTCCTGTGCTAATTTTTTATAGTCTGATGCTGCTTCCCCAGATTTCTTTCCTTTAGCTTCAGTAATAGAAATTCCCTTTGATGGTAAATTTTTATAGATTTTGTAGTTACGAATGAAACTAGAAAAAATAGGGATTTCTTCCTCAATAAAGGCTTGTTGTGCTGCTAAAGCTTCATTAATTGAACGAGAATCAATCTGAGTCAACAGAGCACGATAAATGACTCCACTAGGCTTAATTAGACTATGAATTGTACTAAGCAAAGCTTGTACATCCAAGTCAGAAGCTTGAGTAGGAAGAATAATACAATCAACGCTAGTTAATACAGCTTTTAAAGCTTCTGAATCTCTAGAAGGTGGAGTATCAACAATAACAAACTCGTAATCATCAACATTTTTAAGTTGCCTCAATAAGTTAGGGTCACTTTCCTGAGCCAGGTCAAATGGCATCCTATCTTCACCATTTTTTATCCAATATGAGGCACTATATTGAGGAGCATCTGTATCTACTAACAGAGTTTTATACTTTTTTCCTAAAATGGAAGCTAGGCTTACAGAAGTAGTTGTTTTTCCAGTTCCACCTTTTCCATTAGCAACAGCGATAACCTTAGACATAAATTAAAAAGATTTGATAGTCTAGTCTAATATACAAAAAAATTTTTCAAAATCCACAAAATTAAAATAAAATTTTCTACTGGAAAAAATAAATATCTATCTCAACAAGCAAGGTGGATAACGAAAACGCTTGCTATATAAAGCCTACTCCCTTAGCTGATTAGCTAAAATACCGAATTCTAAAAAAAGCAATAAAATCAGTCATTTTCAATGGTATTGCTTATATTATTGAAGAAAGACCTAATAAATAACTAACGCCCAAAAGCTTGGTTCACTATGCTCAATTACTAATCATCAGTGATGTTAGACAATTATGAGGTATTTTTCATAGGCTGTGTCGGAGCGATCACCCCTGAAATTCTACGTCTCTATAAATTAAGAAATTCTTTAAGAATTAAGCCTTGGGGTAGAAGAGTAATCCAGGAAAAAATTAAGTAACTTTGCCAGAGCAAATTAAATTAAACAGTAGCAAGAGATCGATGGGTTTTCCAAACTCTCCACTACTGTTACTAATTAGGTTAATCGATTCAACTGAAAAACTAATCTCAATTTTGCTAGCTTTTATCTTTGATTAATTCCCTAGATTTAGTCTGTTGAAGCTCTTGCTCTTCAATCTTTCTTCTAGGTCGAAAATCCTGTAATAGTCCCATCAAAGCCGGAATTACCGTCGGAGTTAAGAAGGTAGAAAGAGCCAAACCGCCCGTGAGGGCAATACCCAAACCCTGATAGAGTTCTGCGCCTTTTCCTGGGAGGACAGCCAAGGGCAACATACCCAGTACGCTAGTTCCTGCTGACATAAAAATGGGACGTAAGCGGTCGCCGACGGCATAATAAAGAGAAGCATTGTATTCCATTCCTTCTGCTTGGAGTTGTAAGGCACGATCTACTAGCAAAATAGCGTTATTAACTACTACTCCTGTGAGGATGACAAAACCTAAACCTGTAATCATATCCAGGGGGACAACCATACCAGGAATGGAATTAGCAATGACTAGAGAGAGTAATGCACCAGTCATTCCCATCGGTACTGTTGCCATGATTAGTAGGGGGTAGATAAAGGAGCGATATAAGGCTACTAGTAATAGATAGGTAATTGCTAAAGAAAGTAGGAAAGTAGCACCTAATTGGAATAGGGTTTCGGCTAAAACATCTGCCGCTCCTGCTAATTCGACTCGCATACCTGAGGGTAAACTGGCGCGTAGGGGTTGGAGGATTTGTTGTTCGGTTTGGTCGATTAATGATCCTAAAGGTGCTTCCCTGGATACACTTGCGGTTAGGGTAATCGATCTTTCTAAATCGACGTGATTAATGACATCTGCACCCGTAGTTTCTACTACTTCGGCTACATCGGCTAGTTGCAATCTTTGACCCGAACCGTTATAAATAGCTAGTTGGCGTAGCTGTTCGGGAGTTTGGACAAAGGTATCTTGCAATTCGACGGTAACATCTAGTTCTCGTTTACCATCAACAAATTCAGAAGCTCTTAAACCACCTAAAGCAGCCTGTACCATCTCTCCAATTTCGGATTCCGATAACCCTGCTTCTGCTAAGCGTTCGCGGTTGGGAATTACTTGTAATTCTGGCGCACCTGTGACAAAATCTGCACGAACGTTGCGAATTCCCTCTAGTTTTCGGATTTGGGGAGTAATTTGTTGCTGTATTCGGTTCAATTCTGCTAAATCTTCACCAATAAGCTGTACCTCGAATTCTTTACCAGGGTCACGGAAAATCGAGCGTCGTATGGGTACGAGAAAACGATAACCAGGGAAGTTTGCGCTTGCTTGTCGCAGACGGTTAACGATATCGTCTAAATTTTTACCTGTAGCTAATTCTGGATCGACAAAGCCAGCAATCACTCTAAAACCACCCCGATGTACGTAAAGAGTACGCATTATTTCTGGTTGAGAGCTAATAAAATCTCTTGGTGCTTGGGAAAGTTCTATCGCTTCGGGGATACTAGTACCAGGGAAGGGTTCGGCTAACCAGAAAATTAGGTTGCGATTTCCTTGGGGTAAGTAGTCGGCGGGGGGTAACAGTTGGAAACTAATCAACAATAAGGTTAT
>JASJDF010000389.1 GCA_030065715.1 Xenococcaceae cyanobacterium MO_188.B19
GGAGCTTTTTGTGACTATACAAGCTAGAATAATTAGCGTTATATAATTTGACTAACTACTCTAGCTTTGTATAAAGTATTCACAACGCCAAAAGCATTACTCAGCAAGCGTTGTAGGCATTGTGGGCGCGATAAGCTTAGCAATCAGAGTCGGGAGGATGTCAGTAGACCCCTCAAGTTTACTTTGTTCAAAATTTTCTAGACTATAGTAAAGATAATGTTTTTATCAGTTAAGAATTGCATGATAATGTTTACAATTAGGTCTTAAGCTACCAGAGATACTTTTTAATTTTACTTAAAGTATCTCTAATTGGGGGCAGTGTCATGACAAAATTCCAGATGGATTTGGCTAAACTAGAGCGAGAATCAATCCATACTACGAATCAAATTCAGCCTCATGGAGTACTTTTAGTATTACAAGAACCAGACTTAGAAATTTTACAAGTTAGTGAAAATATAAAATTTGTTTTGGCAATTGCTCCAGAAGTAGCTATCGGTAAAACTTTAGGAGAAATTCTAGACCCCTTTCAGGTAGAAAGATTAAAAACAGGATTATCATCGGAAAACTTTGATTTTATCAACCCTAGTAAAGTGTGGGTAAGAACTGGTGGGGATGATTTTGTAGTTTTTGATGCAGTTTTCCATCGTAATGCTGATAATTTATTAATCTTAGAACTAGAACCTGCTGTATCTCAAGAAAATATACCTTTCTTAAGTTTTTATCATTTAGCACGAGCTTCTATTAATCAATTAGAAAACACCCAAAATTTGAAAGAATTTTGTAATATTATCGTCAAAGAAGTACGCAAGGTGACTGGTTTTGATCGGGTGATGTTATATCGGTTTGATCAAGATGATCATGGAGAAGTCATAGCAGAAGAAAAACGAGAAGATTTAGAACCCTATTTAGGTCTGCACTATCCAGAGTCCGATATTCCTCGACCAGCTAGAAAATTGCTTAGTTCTAATTGGATTCGCTTAATCCCTGATGCTAAAGCGGTCGCGGTGGAAATGTATCCTCCTGTTCAACCTGAAAGCAATCATAACGTAGATAAAGGGGTTATTACTCAGCCCTTAGATTTAACCCATTCAATTCTTCGTAGTGCTTCCCCGTGTCATTTGGAATATTTGCACAATATGGGAGTGGGTTCATCTTTGACTATTTCCCTAATTAAAGAGGGTAAACTCTGGGGTTTAATTGCTTGTCATCATCAAAGCGCAAAATATGTACCCTATGAGTTACGAAAAGCTTGTGAGTTTTTAGGAAGAGTCGTATTTTCAGAAATATCGACCAGAGAAGAAACAGAAGATTATGACTATAAAATGCGTTTGGCTTATATTCAATCTCAGTTGATAGATTATATGTCCAAGGCAGAAAATTTTGTCGAAGGTTTAATTAGTCACGATCCTAATCTATTAGATTTGACCAATGCTCAGGGTGCTGCTATTTGCAACAATGGAGATTGGACACTGATTGGGAAAACTCCCTCAGAAGAAGATTTAAACTACTTAGTACAGTGGTTGTATCGTAACGTTAACGAAGAAATTTTTGCTACTGATTCTTTAGCTAATCACTACTCCGATGCAGATAAGTATAAAGATGTTGCTAGTGGTTTATTGGCTATTCCCATTTCTCAACGCAACTATTTACTTTGGTTTCGACCAGAGGTGATTCAAACAGTTAACTGGGGGGGAGATCCTAACAAAGCCTATGAGACAAATAATTCTCAAGGAACTTTGCGTCTATCACCTCGTAAATCCTTTGATTTATGGAAAGAAAAAGTCCGTCTTACTTCTCTGCCATGGAAACAAGTCGAAATTCAGTTTGCTTTAGAACTTAGAAAAGCGATTGTTAATATCATCTTAAAACAAGCAGATGAACTTGCTCAATTAGCTAGAGATTTGGAAAGATCTAATGGAGAACTAAAACGCTTTGCTTATGTGGCTTCT
Organism: Xenococcaceae cyanobacterium MO_188.B19; assembly: GCA_030065715.1. Taxonomy (GTDB): domain Bacteria; phylum Cyanobacteriota; class Cyanobacteriia; order Cyanobacteriales; family Xenococcaceae; genus JASJCP01. The sequence continues at coordinate 1,950 of JASJDF010000389.1, forward strand.
CACGATCTCCAAGAACCTTTAAATCATGTTTCCAACTACGTCCAATTATTGGAAATGCGTTATGGAGATAAACTCGACCTTAGTGCGAAGGAGTTTATTGGATTTGCTGTAGCAGGGGTTAGTTTAATGCAAAATCTGATCGATGATGTGTTAGCCTACTCCAAAGTAGATTTACAAGGTGCTGACTTTACCCTAACTGATACCAATATTTCCCTAGAAAAAGCTTTGAATAATTTACAAGGCAGTATTCGTAATAGCCAAGCGGAAATTACTTGTCATAATCTTCCTACAGTGATGGCTGATAGTAGCCAACTAGTGCATATCTTCCAAAACTTAATTGGGAATGCCATTAAATTCCGTAGTCAGCGATCGCTGAAAATTGAAATTGATGCAGAACGGCTTGATGATAGTTGGTTATTCTCCGTCCGAGATAATGGTATTGGACTAGATCCTCAATTTAGCGATCGCATATTTGTCATTTTCCAAAGATTACACACTCGTGATGAATATCCAGGAACGGGAATGGGTTTGGCAATTTGTAAAAAAATTGTGGAATGTCATCGGGGAAATATTTGGGTCGAATCAGAATTGGACAAAGGAGCCACTTTCTATTTTACAATTCCAGTAGGAGGAGCCAAGGGTGGGCGTAGAGACAGACGAAAAGTGTAAAACGATCCTTTTAGTAGAAGATAATATCGGTGATATTCGTCTTATTCAAGAAGTACTTAAGGATAGTCTTGTCTTTCAAGAAATTTTGACAGTGAGGGATGGGATGGATGCAATGGCTTTTCTCCATCAAAAAGAAAAGTATCAAGATGCGCCCCGTCCCGATCTGATCGTTCTGGATCTGAATTTACCCAAAAAGGATGGTCGAGAAGTCCTAGCAGAAATCAAAGACGATCCTAATTTAAAGAGAATTCCCGTTGTGGTCTTAACTACTTCCAAAAATGAAGATGATATTACTCGTAGTTATGATCTTCACGCCAATTGCTACATTACCAAATCTCGTAACCTCAAGGAATTGTTTAGAATTGTAAAGGGAATTGAAGAATTCTGGCTGAACACCGTTACCTTGCCATCTGAGTAAGGATAATTGGTAATAGAACCTTAATTTAAATAAATGCTATTAGACCTATAATGCGATCGGCAACTCAGCCTAAAAGTTACGTGAAAATTTTACTCATTGAGGACGATTTGGCAGAAGCAAGGTTACTCCATGAAATCCTCAAAAATTTTCATTTAAACAAATTTGACTTAGTTCATGTAACAAGAATCGCAGAGGCTCTTAAACATCTAGAAGAAGATACTTTTGATGTTGTGTTATTAGATTTAACCCTACCAGATAGTCAAGGTTTAAATTCTTTAGAAACAATAGTACGTTTTGTTCCTAAGTTGCCTGTAGTAGTGTTGACAAATACTAATGACGAACAACTTGCCATAGAATCAGTTCGCCAAGGTGCACAAGATTATTTAGTTAAAAGAAATATTAATGTAGAAGGACTAGTACGCTCTTTACAATATGCCATTGAAAGAAAAAGAGTTACGGAAACATTGACCCAAACTAATCAAGTTTTGGTAAATCGTATTCAAGAAAAGAATTCCCAACTGGCAGAAGTGGAAAAAAGCAACCACTTTAAAAATGAGTTTTTGTCCATGTTTTCCCATGATTTCCGCAACCCCTTAACAACAATTTTAATGTCTGCGGGATTATTAGAAGAAAAAAAAGAGCAACTAACTGAAGAAAAACAAGAATTATTACTAAAACAAATTCGTTCAGCAGGAAAAAGCTTATCTCAGTTGTTGGATGAAATTATTTTTATTGGTCGCTCTGATGCTGGGAAATTGCCTTATAATCCTGAAGTTTTAAATATAAAATTATACTGTGAGCAAGTAATTAAGGATTTTAAAATTACTAGGGGCAATAAACACAAATTAAATTTCGTAAGTGAAGGGATTTTTGATGATTCACTTTGGGATGCTCATCTGCTACAACATATTCTAGATAATTTATTAATTAATGCGATTAAATATTCACCTGAAGGTAGTCATATCGAGTTGAAAATTATTGCTCAAGAAAATACCGTAACTTTAACAGTTCAAGATGAAGGCATTGGTATCAGTCCAGAATCTATGGAGCATTTATTTATTCCGTTCAATCGAGGTAATAATGTTAGTAATATTCCTGGTACTGGATTAGGTTTAGCTATCGTTAAAAGATGCGTAGAAGTTCAAAATGGAGCAATTTCCATTAATTCTCAAGAAGGATTAGGTACTACAGTAAAAGTTATTTTACCTATAGTCAAAAAAATTGATCTACCACAATAGAATTATGATTTTCAATCATCTCAAATAAATTGCTAAATAAACGTGCTATCACAGTTAAGGAATCACGCAATAGTTACAGGACATGAACAAAAATACCATCTTTGCGATTTTACTGCTGTTTATTCCCATCTCCATTGCAGGTCATTTCCTAGACTGGGGTGCAACGACAGTCTTTATTACAGCAGGTTTAGGCATTGTTCCTCTGGCTGCTTACATGGGGGAAGCCACAGAAGAAATTGCTGTGGTAGTAGGACCCAATTTAGGAGGATTATTAAATGCAACTTTTGGTAATGCTACAGAATTAATTTTGGCTTTTATCGCTCTCAAAGAAGGATTATTGGAAGTAGTTAAAGCTACTATTACTGGCTCAATCATCAGTAATCTACTTTTGGTAATGGGTTTTTCCATGCTTTTAGGGGGATTAAAGTATAAAGAGCAAGATTTCCAGCCAACAGCAGCCCGAATGAATGCTTCTTTGATGAATTTAGCTGTAATTGCGATTCTTTTGCCTACAGCAGTGGAATATACTTCTTCTGGAATTGGGGAACCCATTTTACAAAATCTTTCCGTAGCTGTAGCAGTAGTTTTGGTCTTAGTTTATGGTCTAACTCTATTATTCTCGATGAAAACCCATTCCTATCTCTATGATGTAGGGGTAGCAGAGGTGGAAGAAGAAGGAAAATCAGAAACTGAAGCTAAAGAGAAAGTTAATTTGCCTTTTTGGATTGGAGTATTATTAGTTGTAACTCTAGCAGTAGCAGTAGAGTCAGAATTGTTAGTGAGTTCTCTAGAAGAGGCTACTTCAGAATTAGGCTTAACCGCATTGTTTACTGGTGTTATTCTATTACCGATTATTGGTAATGCAGCAGAACACGCTACCGCAGTGACTGTCGCTATGAAAAATAAAATGGACTTGTCTGTTTCGGTTGCCATGGGTTCTAGTATGCAAATTGCTTTGTTTGTTGCACCAGTACTAGTAATTTCAGGATGGTTTATTGGTCAACCTATGGATTTGAATTTTAATCCTTTTGAATTGGTAGCCGTAACTGTAGCAGTTTTTATTGCTAATTCGATTAGTTCTGATGGGAACTCTAATTGGCTGGAAGGGAGTCTTTTATTAGCTACTTATGCTGTATTAGGACTTGCTTTTTATTTTCATCCTATTGT
>JASJDF010000390.1 GCA_030065715.1 Xenococcaceae cyanobacterium MO_188.B19
TAGCATTTTCCCTTGGTGGTGTAGCGATAATCTTTGCTTGTATTGGTGCTGCTGTCGGAGAATTTAGCTTTAGCTTTTTTAATGCCATGCCCAGTCGTATTTTTGGCATCATGGCAAACTATACTCTACTGGCTATCCCCTATTTTATCTTTCTTGGTTCAATGCTGGAGAAAACTGGTATTGCTGAGAAGCTACTAGAAACTATGGGTATTATCTTTGGCAGGATGCGAGGGGGTTTAGCCTTAGCTGTGGTAATTGTGGGAGCTTTGTTAGCAGCTTCTACAGGAGTAGTGGCAGCGACAGTGGTAGCAATGGGTTTAATTTCTCTGCCCATTATGTTGCGCTATGGCTATAACAAGGAATTAGCTACAGGGGTAATTGTGGCTTCTGGGACACTGGGACAAATTATTCCTCCTAGTGTAGTCTTGGTAGTCTTGGGAGATCAATTAGGAATTTCTGTAGGTGATTTGTTTATCGGCTCCCTAATTCCTGGTTTATTGATGGCATCGGTGTTTTGTGTTCATGTAATTATTGTTTCCTGGCTTAAACCAGAGGTTGCACCAGCTTTACCTCAGTCTGTAAGAAATATTGGCAGTACCGAATTAGTGCAACGGGTAATTAAAGTAATGTTACCCCCTTTGGGTTTAATTATTATTGTTTTAGGAAGTATCTTTTTCGGCATCGCAACTCCCACAGAAGCTGGTGCGGTCGGCTCTTTGGGGGCAATAATTTTAGCCCATTTTAACGGACAATTAAACTGGTCTGCCCTAAAAAACGTCTGTGATGCCACTATGCGGATTACTACTATGGTAATCTTCATTTTAATCGGTTCTACGGCTTTTAGCTTAGTGTTTAAAGGACTTCACGGCGATCGCTTTATGGAGAATATTCTAGTTAATTTACCAGGAGGAAAGATTGGTTTTCTGGTAGTCAATATGCTAGTAATATTTTTGCTTGGCTTCTTTATTGACTTCTTTGAAATTGCCTTTATTGTTATTCCAATTTTTGAACCTGTTGCTAAGGCTTTAGGCTTAGATTTAGTTTGGTATGGGGTAATTCTCGGAGCAAATTTACAAACATCTTTCTTAACACCTCCTTTTGGCTTTGCTCTATTTTATTTGCGAGGTGTTGCACCACCAGAAGTTAAAACAGAAGACATCTATCGTGGAGTAATTCCGTTTATTCTTCTACAATTACTAGTGTTAGTACTGATTATTACTTTTCCTCAGTTAGTTAATGTCTGGCTTAGGTAATGTCGATTTTTGTTAATCGTTCATTGTTCATCATTCATAGAACAACTCTTCCTTGTCTCCCCGTCAATTATCTATAGCAATCTTAAAGGAAAATAATATAAGTATATGAGCAAACTCAATTTACTAAATAGTTTAATTGATATTTTGAGAAAATATTTTAAATATTATAGTCAAAAAAAATAGGAAATAGTTGTGATGAAAAAATCACTAGCTAGTTTATTAATAGTAGTTTTATTGTCTATTGTTTTAGTTCTTGGTAATAATAGATTGGTTAAAGCTCAATCTATTACTACTCTTAATGCTGAAATTATTGGACTTAGAACCAAAGTTAATCGTTTAGAATCGGAAGTACGAAATTTAAGACGTTCTATTAGTTCTAATCGTATTACTCCTAATATTCCTCAACGGGAGGTACCATCTTCTACTATTAATAACCCTCCTGCTATAGATAATACAGTAGTAGGTCGCAGCGATCCCCTGTTTCAAAGATTGGCGACTTTAGTTATTGAGCTGAAAGAAGATGTGAGAAATTTAGATCAACGTTTAGAGGCACTTGAAGCCAAACAAAAGCCCAATAGTTAATTTGATAAAAGTGGATTTTTATAGAGAATAAATGATTCAATAAACTTTAGATTAAATATTATCCAAGCATAAAAGTAGATGTACTACTAATTACTAACTCACATTTTAATAAGGTGCTTGTTTATCAAAGACGACAGAACTCTCCCCTCCGGGGTCGGCAAAAGGTGCACCAATAATCAGGTCATCAATGCCATCACCATTAATATCTCCCCCATTACTTACTGAACGACCAGAACCGTCACCCTCATCAATACCATTAATCACAAAGCCATTGGTGCCGTTAAGATCGGCTAAATTAATTGAAGTTACCATAGTAATTATTTACAAATTTATGAATACGTAAGTGATAGTACTGATAGTATCAGTAGAAACTGATTTTGTAGTACACTTTGCTAAAACTATACTTTCACTTTACTAAAAGTACAAATTAGTGGGTTTAAGCTATAAATTGAAGTGAATGGAAGCAACAGAGTAATATGAATTGAGAAAAAGAATAGGATACATAATTTTCGTAAGGTAGGGCGAGGCACACCCCACCCTATTAAATTTTTCTCTAACATTATGAGGCTGGCGACTGGAAGTCACCACTGTGTGAACGAAGTCTCCAGACTAAGAACTTAAAAATATTTAAGAATCCGCGTAGGCGGATTTTGCTTGTATAGCAGTGGTTTCAACCGCTAATAGCTTATTAATTACTTGGTTTGTCTAGCGATAGGTTTAATTTTGACTATTAGTTGTCACTTGACAACCAATAATTTAAAATATTATTATCTCCTATGGCGAAAAAACATCCTAATAAAGAAATACAAGCTGCGTTGAAATATCCAGAGCAAAAAGGTTGGCTTATCAAAGTAGGCGGTTCTCATGCCTGGGGAAAAATTCTTTGTCCTTACAAAGATCAAGAATGTAGATGTGGCGAATTTTGTATTACTAGCATTTGGAGTACTCCCAAAAATCCCTCTAATCATGCAAGACAAATACGTCGTGTTGTCAATAACTGTATTTATCACAGAACAAATAATTAAAGTCTCAATAAAAAACTTTAACCATGCCAGAATATGACTTTACTTTAAAATTTAAGCTCTCAGAAGATTTAGAGTCTGAGATTTACATTAACCAACTATATGAATCAGGTTGTGATGATGCTCTAATTGGAATTGGTAAACCAGGATATATTGCTCTTAATTTCACAAGAGAAGCAACATCGGCGATTTTGGGTATTTCTAGCGCGATTAAAAATATCAAAGCGGTTATTCCTAATGCTAGATTGCTGAATGCTTCCCCTGATTTAGTTGGAGTTACTGATATAGCTAATCTTTTAGGATGTTCTCGACAAAATATCCAAAAATTAATCTCTAACGACAACAGAAATTTTCCTACTCCCATCTATGAAGGAGCGCAATCAATATGGCATTTAGCATCGGTTCTTACTTGGTTAGTTGAACATAAAGCTTATTCCATTAATGAGCATTTAATTGAAATTTCTCAAGCCACAATGATGTTCAATCTCGCTCAACAATGTCAAATGTTAGACCCTAATATTAAAAATAATTTTCCAGCATTAATTTAAGCTGAATTCGGAATTGTTTTTTAATCTTAGAATAGTAGGGCGGGGTGCTAAGTACAGGACAAAAAATAGATAAAAGACTTGAAAGTATTACAGAAAAGGGGTTTGATGAAAAGTAACGATATGCGAAGCGGTTATCCGAAGGTGTATCCTTTAGGAATCCTTTAGGACACTTAACCCATAAACCCCTATGAATCAGGTTAACTTACTTCGACAAACTCTGAAACCACTTTTAGGATGGCATGGTGCAAGACTGAGTTTCTTGGCATTATTTATTATAATGGCGCTACTGAGAGTAAAAGCAGTAAATTTGGTAGATTTAGCGCAGTATTTCGCAATTATGCCAAAAAAGCTCTGATTTCAAGCGATTACAACGTTTTTTTCGAGGCTTTGATTTAGATTATCCTATAATTGCTAAAGCAATAGTCGGAATTATGGACATACCGCAACCGTGGGTTTTGAGTACAGACCGAACTGAATGGTCTTTTGGCGCAACCCGCTTCAACATTCTCATGCTAGGAATCGTACACAATGGCGTTCCCTACCCTCTGGTCTGGGAAATGCTTGACAAAAAAGGTAATTCTAACAGTTCTGAAAGAATGGATTTGATGGATCGTTTCTCTCAAACTCCTTATCTAGTTTTGTTCATCCAATTTAATATTTTTTATTTCGCAATAATAAGAGCAGAGAATTACACACCACAATTAAAGAACTAGATGCCATTGCTACAGCAGCTAGTACAGGAGAAAGTACTAAGTTATAACTAGGAATTAGTACTCCCGCAGCGATGGGGATAGCAATAACGTTATAACCTAACGCCCAAGCTAAGTTTTGTTTGATTTTGTCTGTAGTAGCAACACTAAGAGAAATGGAATCGATCACATCTGTTAGTTTGCTTTGCATTAGAACTATATCTGCCGTTTCGATTGCGACATCAGTACTTCCTTGAAGGGAAATACCAATATCTGCTTGGGCTAATGCTGGTGCATCATTAATTCCATCTCCAATCATGGCTACTGTTTTGTTTGACTCACCCGAAGACTGTAGAGTTTGAATGATTTTTGCTTTTTGATCGGGCTTAATTTCAGCAAAAACTTGAGAGATATTTAATTGAGATGCGATCGCGTTACCTACTTCTTTGCGATCGCCAGTAAGTAGGGCAACTTCTAAACCCCTATCTTGTAATTGAGCAACGGTTTCTACTGCTTCAGGGCGTAAGTTGTCTTTCAGAGCAATATAACCAACCAATTCTTGATTTTTACCCAGATAAACTATAGTTTTACCTTGTTTATTATAAGATTTGGCTTTATCTTCCATATTACTATCGATAGTAATTCCTTGCTGGGATAACCATTGTTGATTGCCTAAATAAATATTTTCTCCTCCAACTCTAGCTCTAACCCCTAAGCCTGGATGATTGGATATATCTGTAGCGGGGAATAGGGATAAGTCTTGTTGTTGAGCGTAACTGGTAATAGCTTTTGCCAGGGGATGGGTGCTATTGTTTTCGACAGATGCTGCTAACTGTAATAATTGCTGTTTAGTAAAATTATTGACCCCTTGGTAGTCGGTAACTGCTAACTTACCCAGAGTCAGAGTACCAGTTTTATCAAATACTACTGTATCCAACTTGCTGATCTTTTCTAAGATATCTCCCCCTTTGATTAAAATACCCCTTTCTGCCCCCATGCTAGTACCCACTAAAATCGCTGTAGGTGTTGCTAAACCTAAGGCACAGGGACAAGCGATCACTAAAATTGCAATAGTTAATTTTAAACTCAACAGTATAGGAGATGTTTCTGTTACCATCATTTCCCCTCCCATAGAGTGAGAAGTAGTGATTAAAACATCTGACCAAATTTTTGTCCCAAAACCGTACCAAAAAATGAACGTAAGAGCAGCAATTGCCATTACCCCATAAGCAAAATACCCTGCTACTGTATCCGCTAGTTGCTGTACGGGTGCTTTACGAGTTTGGGCAGATTCAACTAAATTAATTATTTTAGAAAGAATAGTAGCTTTCCCTGTATCGGTTACTTTTAATAAAATAACTCCCGATTGATTGAG
>JASJDF010000391.1 GCA_030065715.1 Xenococcaceae cyanobacterium MO_188.B19
CCAATATAGTTAATACTTAGTACTGTTAAAAAAATTGCTAACCCAGGAAATAAAGCCATGTAAGGAGCAGATCCAATATAATCTTTAGCTTCAAATAACATTCTTCCCCAAGTGGGAATATCTGGAGGAAATCCTAAGCCTAAAAAACTGAGAGTCGATTCGGTTAGTATAGCGTTCCCTACAGATAAGGTTGCTGCTACAATAATAATGTTAAAAATATTGGGTAATAAATGTACCCAAATAATCCGTATTGGACTAGCTCCAATAGCTTTAGCAGCACTAACAAATTCCATTTCTCTTAATTTTAAAAAACTACCTCTTACTAGCCTGGCAACAGACATCCAATTTAAAACCCCAATAATTACCACAATTAGTAGAAAAATACCAAGTTCTGCTCCAAAAAACTTTTTAGTAGTATCACGAAATAAATAAATAATTAATAGTAATAAAGGTAATTGAGGTAGGGATAAAAATATATCTGTAATTCTCATTAAAATTACATCAATCAATCCTCCATAGAAACCTGCGATCGCGCCAATTATTGTACCTAAAAAAATAGCTACTATCATCGCCGAAATTCCCACAGTTAAAGATACTCTTCCCCCTTGCAGTAGTCTAGCTAATTGGTCTTGTCCTAAATCATTGGTACCAAAAGGATGTTGCCAACTAGGAGGCATTGTAGAAAGAGTAAAATCAATTTTATCTGCTGGTGTTGTATAAACTAGAGGCAAAAAAATTATACTAGAAATAATAATAAATAAAATTATAATTCCCAATAAAGCATTGCGATCACGAAAAATAAGCAAACTCTCACCCTTAAATTTTTTCTAAAATCATCTCAAAAGTTATTTGATTTTATGTCTTGATCTTCAACATCATTAGAAGTAATTAAGTTCATTAATTAATCAACACTTTCACCCTGCAAAATATCCCTATGGTTATAAAATTAAATCAAACCTATTGGTCAATTGATAAGTTACCTGGTATCAGTCATAAAGACCAGAACTTATTAATCAGTAATGGTATTTATACCACTAAAGACTTATTAGCAAAAGTAAGAACAACTCAAGATAAATCCGCTCTAGCTAATAAATTGCAAATTAATCTAAAATATATCAATAAATGGTCTGCCCTAGCAGATTTAGCCCGAATTCCTGCCGTTGGATGGGAACATTGCGGAGTATTATTACACTCTGGGATAGGCTCGGTAGCACAATTAAAACAAACTTCTTTGGGGAAATTACATTCTCAGTTAAAGCGTCTTTATGTAGCGAACACTCGCAACAAAAATTTATCTCCTTCTGTGGAAGAAGTTAAAAAATGGATTGAACAAGCAAAATTATTAAACTAAATTTATCAATAAAAAAATGCAATATCACGTTATTTATGATGGGAATTGTAACCTCTGCGTTACTTTTACTCAGTTACTAGAAAAATTTGATCAGGGCAATATTTTTAGCTATATTCCCATGCAAAATGAGTCTGCTTTAGCTGAATTTAGTATTACCTCAGAAGACTGTAAAATGGGTATGATCTTAATTGATGGTAATCAAACAAATAGAAGATGGCAAGGTAGCAACGCGGCAGAAGAAATAGCCAATTTACTACCTTTAGGAAATATTTTTATTGCTGCATATCGTGCTTTACCAGGAATCAAAGACATAGGAGATAAAGCTTACGAGCAGATTAGAGATAATCGTTACAATTGGTTTGGTAAAAGAGAAAGTACTTATAATTCTGCTTATCCTTTTGGGTGTAATAGTAGTGAACAATGCCAAAAACCAGATTGAACAGAACATTAAGTTGAGCTAGTGATCAAAATATTCTGACATCCAATAGATGAAACAATATTGCATAAATTTCCATCTTCATAACTACGATCAAATTAAACCTTGTCCACTTAGAAAACTGTAGTTTTATTTTTAATTACTATTCCCTGTTTCCTATATGCGCTTGCGTAGCTCTACCCGAAGGGGCAGCGGTATCCTTTAGGATTGCCTCGAACAGATACCTAAAAAGTACTGTTTTCAAATTAGATGCGGTTTAGCTATTGAGATCGCCGATTTCTAGATTATTGTTTTTAAATGAATAATTCTCCCAATCAGACTTTAAATATTGCGATCGCTGAAAGTCAAAATATTTTAAATACTTTTATTACATCTCCTCAAGCTCCTCTCTTATTACCCACAATCTTTGGTGAAACCATAGATATAGAGGGAGTTATTTCTTGGTTGCAAAATAACAATAATCTTCTACCTGAGATCGAAATTAAATCAAGTTCCCAAATTAATTGCGCCAAGGGGGCTTATTCTGCTGATACTAATAAGATTTATCTTGCTGAAGAATTTTTAGTTGCTCAGGAAAACAATATTAGTGCGGTAAGTAAAGTTATCATCGAGGAATTGGGACATTTTTTAGACCACCAATTTAACACCTCTGAGGGACTAGGAGACGAGGGAGAATTATTTGCAGCTATAGTTACAGGGGACGAACTTACCCCTGAGGAAATTACCGCAATTCAAAGTGAAGATGATAGGGCAATTATTGAGTTAGATGGGGAACCCATCACCATTGAACAAGCGAACTTTGGCGATAATCCAGCTTTTGACCTGATCGGTTTAACTAGATTACGCAATGAATTCCCAGGAATTGATGGCAGTAATCTAGCTGTTGCAGTCATAGATACAGGAATTGAATACAATCACCCTTTACTAGCACCAAACTACGTTACTGGGGTTGACTTTGTTGATAATGATGGTGATCCTCGTGATGACCAAGGACATGGCACTCATGTAGCAGGAACGGTAGGTGCAGCAGATGAAACCGTTGGTGTGGCTCCCAATGTAGATATTATTGCTCTTGATGTTTTTCCTAGCAATGGGGGGGCTTCCAGCTTTGATATTAATCAAGCTTTGCAATGGGTACTGGATAACCACGAGCAGTACAACATCGTAGCAGTTAATATGTCCTTGGGGTTTGGTTTTTTTACCTCAGAAAATCAACTATTGGGCGACCCAGCAATTGATTTAGTTAATCGTTTAGAAAGAGAAGGAATAACAGTTGTATCTGCTGCTGGTAACTCTTATCAGTTTAAAGATAGTACCAATGGGATTCCGAATCAAGAAGCAAATTTAGCTGCCCCCAGTATTTACTCTACTCTAGCCGTAGGAGCAGTTTGGCAGGATAGCAACGATCCTTTTGGCTATTTCTTAGGCTCTCAAACCCCAGGTGCCGATAGAGTTACAGTATTTAGTCAACGCCTGAATACAGATAATTTTATCCTGGCACCAGGAGCATTAATTAACAGTACCAGTATTAATGGAGGATTAGAGTTAAAGCCAGGTACCAGTATGGCATCTCCCCACGTTGCGGGAGCAGTAGCCCTGTTGCAAGAAGCAGCCTTAGAGTTTGGCGGGAGACTACTTACCACTGATGAAGTAGTAGATATTTTACGCTCTACTGCGGATATTGTAGTAGATGGGGATGATGAAGCAGATATTGTCACTAATACTGGTTTATCGTTTCCTCGCCTCAATATTTACAATGCAGTTGTTGAACTGAGAAGACGCTTTAATGGCATTGCACCACCTCCCGACCCAGGAAATAATGTTTCGGCTGACCCCAATGGGACAATTTTAGGGGCATTTATTGCTCCAATCTTAAACGGTGCTCCTGTCGATCCCATTTCTGGCATCATTGGCATAGATGGTAACGGAACAACGGTAGGAGATAAAGATGTTGATATTTTCCGCTTTGAAGTGGAATCTCCTGGAACTGTCACCATTGAATTAGGTACCAGAACCAATGACCCAAAAGATTTTGATACTTATCTGAGGTTATTTGATGCTAATGGCAATCAGATAGCTTTTGATGATGATAGCGGAGACGGTTTATTTTCTCGTATTGAAACTGATTTAGCACGAGGTACTTACTATGCAGGAGTTAGTAGTTTTGATAATCAGAGTTATGACCCCAATGTAGCAGGCAGTGGAGTTTCAGGAGCAACAGGCAATTACTCTCTACAACTAAGTCTAACTAACAGCGATCCTAATGGTTTAGTCAGTGGTGCAAGAGAAGTTATTTTAGGAAATGACCTCGAACCTCTAATCTTTCCTGGCTTGATCGGCGAAGACTATGGTACAGAAGTAGGAGCATCGGACGTAGATTTATTTAGGGTGGTGGTTCCTGATAATGGAGTATTATTCGTTGATATTGATACTCCTTATCCAGATGGTGAGTTTGTCGATTCTTTTGTGCGTCTATTTGACGAGCAAGGAGATGAATTATTTTTTGCCAGTAATGGAGAACCTTTTGAAAATGATAATAATCGCAGTTTTGATAAGGATGGGAATTTTACCGAGTTTTTTCAGGATTCTGACAGTAGAGTTGTAGAAGAACCCAATCAGACTAACTTGATTAATGGTAATTTTGACGCAAACAATAACTACATTAAAGGTAATTATGGACACCGTGGCGATAGCTTTCTTGGTGTCCTCGTAGAGAGAGGACAAGTCTATCATATTGGAGTTTCTAATCAAAAAAACCAAGACTATGATCCCAAAAACTTAAATAATCGTCTTGAAACTGGAACTGGTGGTTTGTATGAATTGATTGTCAGTTTCGTCAACAATGATATTAATGGGACTATTACTCAAGTTACATCTACTACAGCTTTACCGATCGCGAATCGTCGAGAAGTTATCGGAGAAGATGATGGCACAGAAGTAGGTGACAGGGATGTAGATTTCTGGAAATTTAACTCTGCCGAAAGGGCAATTTTAGAAATTGATATTAATTCTGGGGTTACAGATACCGTAGCCTTACTGTTTGATAAAGATGGTAAATTACTAGCTGATAATGATGATCGTAACCAAACAGATGCTGACCCCTTATTAAGATATCAAATCCAAGCCAATACTGATTATTTTGTCGGAATTACAGGCTATGGTAATCAAAACTTCGATCCTTTTGGTTCTGGTAGTGGTGCAGGAGGAGAGACAGGAGAATATGATATCAATGCTAATCTCCTAGCTCCCGATCAAATTGATTTGCTCTCGGATAACACAATAGGCAGTGAAGCAGTTCGTACTGTTAACATAGGCGATCGCATTAATGCTGATATTGGAGAAGATAACGGTTTAGTACTAGACGCCAGTGATGTTGACTTGTATCGTTTTATTCCTGCTGTTGACGCTACAGTAAAAATTAGAGCTAGTACAAACGAAGAATTTAGTGGGGATACTTTCCTCAGATTATTTGATAACAAAGGTCAGGAAATTGCCTTCAATGACGATGAAACTAGTCAAACTAGAGGTAGTTTGATTGAACAAGAAGTAAAAGCTAATACGGAATATATTATCGGAGTTAATGGTAAAAGCGATCGCGATAGAGAATATGATCCAGTTACAGGGGAAGGAGCAGCACCAGGAATTACAGGTAGTTATACCCTATCTATAACTGATAG
>JASJDF010000392.1 GCA_030065715.1 Xenococcaceae cyanobacterium MO_188.B19
ATCGATAGCAAGATATTTAGACCCAGAAAAGATTCATGTTTCCTATGTCATTGTCGATGGCATAATCAATTTAGAACGGACTCGTAAAGCCATGCCAGATAAACCAGAGGATTATTTTATCAATCCCGATGATTTGGCAGAATCGGTCTGGTTTTTAACCCAACAACCATCCTCAGCTTGGACGTTTGAGTTAGATTTACGACCCTTTGGGGAGAAGTGGTAGCATTGCCACCCCGAAGACTTACCAAATACCTGGAAGCAGTCGCTCATGCACTTTTCTGGTGTAAGCTTCATACCCAGAAAGTTCTTTTCTCAGGGTTAAATCCTCCTTCGCGGTGCGGAGGAGTAGGCAGAGCAGGGCTAACATGGCTGGGATAAACGCCCACCAAGACCCTAGCAGCAAAGGAGTCGCTATTACTAAACCCAGCATGGCAGCAATGTAGCCTGGATGGCGGACGATGCGATAGGGTCCAGACTCAATAACTTGATGATTGAGTTCCTTTTGTATCCTCACCGTTTTTTCAAAATGAGGATTAACGCTCATTGCCCAGGTGAAGACCACCATGAAGAAGACATACAGGACAACACCAACAGGGTACAGCCAGATGGTCATCTTCGACCAGTGATGTTGGATATCGAGGGCAGCTACAATCGGGATAGCTAGGTAGGTGATTCCAAATAGAGCCAGCAAGACAAGATCCCAGGTTTTCGTCCCTTGACCAATCCGACTACGTCTCATCAGCAGTTCGGGATTTTTGCGCCATACATATAGGGTGCTGATAGTTTGACCAACAATCAGAAGCCCAATAAAAGCCCATCCTCTAACCCAATTCCATCCCCCTGCCAGCCAAAAAATGCTAATGAAGACCAGCGTAACAACCAAACCCCCTACAATTTTCAAGGTCATATATTTTCCCCAATTAAGTTTTGTTCTTTCTCAGAAAAGATTTCTTCTCTTTCAACAAAAACTAAATATTTAATCATCATAATTAAACTTTAAGGGGACAAAATCATTATCCAATTGGGTGCGGGAACAAAATACTTCTTTTTCAATCACGAAGATACTCTTGTTCCAGTACTTCCAGCAATTTCTCCTCTACATTCGAGAGATAGGAACGGTCTAATTTTGCCAAACCTCGCAAGACCCACAAAGCGGAATCATCCAGATTACCAGTTTCATAAAGACGAGTCATACGGATGCCCAAATCCCAAACCATTTCACATTGAGACTGATCAAGACCCCAAGGTTTTAAATTCTCGTAGGGAACGGTTAACTCCGTATCCCAAGTATTAACTATACAATCCCAATCCAACACCTGCTCAATAATGCACCAGCAACCATGATATTTCTTCAAGGCTGAAATATCTCTGGCTACGATAGTACAAACTTCACCTGATGTTAAAGGATTATCAGGAGTTTGATTTTCTCGTAGATAAAGTCTGACCGCTTCAGCTACCACCGAAGAAGAAGGAATTTTTCTGGTTGCCATCTCCACCGCATTTTGCCATACCGTAATCTGTTCGAGTTTCCTTAAATTGGCTTTGACGATGGGACGTAATTGACCCTCTTTAGTGGGCAAAATGAGCGTTTGCCGACAATTTGTCGGCAAAATCTTAAGTAAGTTGTGATAGACCTTCGCGGAGCCAATTTTTAGGTAGGCACAATCACGAGAAAAATCAAAAGTATCCAGGCAATAAGACTCAAAATCGGAGTGAGTATTGCGGTATAATCGTTGCTTCTGAATCTGCTGTAACGCAAGCCCTGCCTGGTAAAAAGCTCCCCCGACCGCCCGCTCTAAACGTTGGCGTAACTCAAGCTCGGCAGCACTTAATACAAGAGGGTCATCCATAGTGGGAATGGGGCATTAATTTCAAATCTTACCAGTTTTACTGCGAGAAACTGTAGTTCCTCGTAGTAAAATTTACGTAGATTATCAGGGTCAAAAATCATGCCGATTTATCCGCGAAATCCTGAGTTAAAACGATCTGATAAAGTCTCAATTGCTTCAGGCAGAAAAAGACCAAAAAACCTAGTTTTGTTGCCAACGACGGAGGCAATGGTAGAGTGTTTTGCCCAATACTTAGAATTAGTGGTAGCAGATGGGGATGTAGCACCAGATACGGTGGCTACCTATAATCGTCGAGTGCAGCAATATTTAGCATGGTGTCAGGATTTTCATGTCACACCTGCCTTAGCAGACAAAGAGGCAATTCTGCGGTTTCGTTCCTATCTGATCAAAACTAGGAAGCAAAAACCAGCTACGATCTCTCTGACATTAGTGGTGATTCGTCGTTTTTATGAAGCTTGTCTGAGGAGGAATTTGGTTAAGGAAAACCCAGTAATCGGAGTTAAAGCCCCTCGGAGTAAAGTGACGACAAGCGAGGGCATAACCTTTTTAACAGGGTCGCAATTACAAGTGTTATTGGATGCAGTAGGAAATGACAGCAGTATTAAGGCACTTCGCGATCGCTTACTGATAGCAATAATGGCATTAGAAGGATTGCGTTCGGTAGAAGTATTCAGAGCGAATCTAGGGGATATTCAACACAGTTATCAGCAGTATTTTCTGAAAGTAGATGGTAAGAAAAAAATTAAAACAGTTCCTCTGCGACCAGATCTTGTTACCCTGTTGAAAAAGTATCAGCAAGCAAGATTGGATTCAGGAGAAGAATTAAGTTCTAACTCTCCATTGATAATATCTCTTTCTAACCAAACTAAAGGAAAGAGATTATCTCGTAGAGGCATTGAATATATTGTGGATGGTTATCTCGAAAAAACTCAACTCAAACGGATTGATAATAGTCAATGTCGCTCAACCCATAGTTTGAGACATACAGCAGGGACATTAGGATTAGCTGGTGGAGCTTCTCTACGACAAGTACAGGAATTACTCGGACATAGCGACCCCAAGACTACAGCGATTTATGCCCATGTGCTAGAACGCTATGAAAATAACCCCGCACTGGGCATAGATGTAGAAATTTAATTTTACCCTTGTCAAATGCCGATAAATTATCGGCAGATTTTTATCTGTTGAAGTAGCATAAACAACCTGGAGTTTAGACTAAATCACATTCGTTAAGTACAACATTAAGTTCACCAAGACGAATACAAATGATCTCGTTGAAAAGTGGAACCGTGTGGATAATTGCCACTACGTTGTCACCTGGTTTAGCTTCCGCCTGAATACTACTTCCTGGTTTAGTGATGTCACCGAAGGTTATTGGTGTGCCGTTAATAATGAGAATTCCCACAGCACCCGTATTACGACAAAGACTTGATTCCACTGTTTTAAGAACCATGAGCTGGGAAATCTTGCATTTAACCTGGTGGATTAATTGTGATGAAGCTCCCGATTCTCCCACTCCTCCTTTAGCAACCGTAACACAAGCACTAGTAGTTATAGCAGTCATAGGTATTTCTCCTTGTTCAATAAATCTGGAGGAAAATCTCAAAGCTTAATCTTGATTCGGAGCGGGGAAAAACATTCCTTAAAAGGCTTTTCATTATGTCTATTATCTAGATTTACTACCTAAAATTTGGATTGGACTTTCCGAAACAAATATTTAGCGATTACTTTTTCTTCCATGATTTGAGCCTAAAAAGAAATCGAGAATAACTAGGGAATAAAATTAGTTAATTATAATAGTTAAAAAAGAATCTTGAACCTAATTTATGTGTAACCCAATTATTCCTTTTTCTCAGACCAAGGATTTTTGTCACTTGCAATCTCTCTTGCGAGCTTATACCAGTAGTTATTCCTGATACACCCTATTTCCCGCTCATTGGGTAAGATGTCTCTGTCTAAAAAGCCTGATGTCAAAGGGTGTTCCTTGCCCACACAAATATCCAATGCTTGACGAACGCTATTAAGTTTGTAGTTACCTCGGTGAATCATTTGACCACTGAATAGCAAAATATCACCAGGTTTTAACTCAATCAGCACTGAGCCAGGCAGGTCTTCACTGTGAGTATGTCCGTTGAGTTCTAGTCGTACATTTCTTTCTAGCTCAGAATCCCATCGTTGATGGGTTCCAGGAATTAGCTCAATGCCTTTTTCCGCCACCAGTGGAATCCGAATATGGAGCAGGAGTATTTTGGGGAGTTCTCTAATTTGAACTACTTCTTCTATCGAGTTATATTGTAAATCTCTATGCCAGTAAGGAAGTCTGTTATTTTGATAAGGATTGAAGAATAATTGAGTGTTGTGGAAGTAAATACCAGGAGCGAATATATTTGCCAGCAAATCTGTGAGTTTTTTAGGGCTAATTAACTCGAAGAATTCGATTCTTTTCTGGCTCTGATTGGGAAAATACTTGAAGTGAGTTAAGGAGTGCATATTGACTAGCTGATGCTCAATCAATGCCGAACTAT
The DNA here is from genome assembly GCA_030065715.1 of Xenococcaceae cyanobacterium MO_188.B19. Lineage (GTDB taxonomy): Bacteria > Cyanobacteriota > Cyanobacteriia > Cyanobacteriales > Xenococcaceae > JASJCP01. The sequence goes on from JASJDF010000392.1 coordinate 4,376, forward strand.
TTTCATCAAGCCACTGTTGATAAATGGAATTGACAATGTTAGTTATTCTCTCTATTTCAATCTTAGTGAAGAGTTTTTTGATGATAATATAACCCTGGTGTGCAAATTCTTGACTGATTTCCATTGGTCATTTGAGATAGAAGATAGATTGATTTAAGAGTAAATATTTTCTTTGATAATCAAGGTAATAGATGAATAATTTAAAGCATTTTCTACTTGAAAAATAAATATTATTTTAAGGCTATTTTTCTCAAAAACAGTATAATAACTAATATTAGTACCATTGATGATTAATCATGGCTAAAGCTCAACAAAAAAATCCCGAACAAATTGAAAATAAACCAAAATTAAAGACAGTAAAAATCATACCCTTTTTAAATGGGAAGAGGCTCAAAAAAGCCGAGAAATATCCTCCTGAAACAATCTTTCTGAGTGAGCCTGATTACAAGGAATTACTCAAGGTCAAAAAACAGGGAAAGATCGAAGAAGCTGGATTAACTGTTGATGAACTAGCCAGGGAACTGGTTAAATATCGCGAAGAAGAACTACAAAGAACTATCAATGAAGCATTCGAGGAAGGAATTTCCGCGTTATTCGAGGTTAGAAATCCGAGGAAGTTAAGGAAAAAAACGATTAAGCCAGGGGAAGGTTATCGATTGGTTCCCTTCTGGAATGGAACCATACCTGCGACTAGAAAGAATCATCCGCCAGGTACAATCTTTATCACCCTAATTGAGTATAACTGTCTGGCTTCAGCACTCAAAGCTGGAGACATCAAACAGCATCAGGTGGATGATTATGCGAGAGCTTTCGTAAAATATCGAGAACCAGAAGAAATAGAAGCTATAGAAGAATACATCAGAAAACATCCCCCCAAAGTCAAACCAAAGAAGAAGAAAAAAGCGGAGGACGATCGCCTGTTCCCAGTAGTTAATGACAAAAGGATTTGGGATAGCGAGGTCAAGGATTATAAGCCAGAAGAAATACTGTGGTTAACGGGGAAAGAATTAAACATAGTTTGGGAAGCGGACTTTGGGAGAAAGGGATTTCAAGCACT
>JASJDF010000393.1 GCA_030065715.1 Xenococcaceae cyanobacterium MO_188.B19
ATTTATACTCCCGATCTTGCTACCTATGGTGCAGATGATCAATTCGATCACAAGGCTGCTGAAGGATTTATCTATATTTGGGGCTTACCTACGAAAGTTTGGTCGCAAAAAATGAAAGGTTAATTAAGGGCTTTTAGAGTATCTCGTAAGCATCTCACCATTTTCTTTAAGGTGGTGGGATTTATTATTGTTCAATATTTTAAAGGGGAATGATTTGGTTTCTCTAAGTTTTACGGCAGTAAATGAATGAACTCTAAACGGAAATTACTATCATCTGCATTAATGCTTTTATTATGGATAGTAATTGGATTTATTTTAAGACTCAATAATTTAGATTTAAAAGCTCCTTGGTCAGATGAATGGGCAACTTCAGTATTTAGTTTAGGTAATAGTTTTCGCACTATTCCTTTAGATCAAATAATTTCATTAGATACTTTATTATCTCCTCTAGAATTAAATACTAATAATAGTACTCATGACGTAGTCAATAACTTACTTACAGAAAGTACTCATCCACCTTTGTATTTTATTTTAAATCATTGGTGGTTAAAGATATTTGGTGATAGTAGTGGTTTAGTATCTATTTGGTTGGCAAGATTACTAAGTGCTTCATTAGGAGTATTGACTATTCCTAGCATTTTTAGTTTAAGCTATTTTCTATTTCAGTCTAAAATTTCTGCCCATTTCAGTGCTATTTTAATTGCTATTTCTCCCTGGCACATTTATTTATCCCAAGAAGCGAGACACTACACATTAGCTATGCTCTGGATTATGGCTTCTGTGGGTTTATTAATTATTGCTATTGACCGTATTAAACAGAATAAAAAGTTATCCTTTGCTATAGTTTTTAGTTGGATTATTGCTAATACTTGTGGTGTAGCAACCCATTATTTCTTAGGAATTACTTTGATCGCAGAAGTCATAGTATTATTTGTTTACTGGTTACAAGATTTTCTTGAAAGTAAGCATAATATTCTTAAAGTATCTTGGCAGAGAATTTATCTGGCAATTTTAGGAACATTTATTGGTTGTAGTGTTTGGTTTTTTTTATGGCGTACTATTCCAGATAATCAACTTACTAGCTGGATATTTCAAAATAATTCTTGGTTAGAATTTTATCAGCCCATAGCAAGACTGTTTCTCTGGATAGTTACCATGTTTGCTTTGCTTCCAGTAGAAGGAGTTTCTGAAATAGTAGCAATTATCTCTGGAGCAATTATTTTAGTTGTTCTATCCTGGGCTACTACAGAAATAATAAAAGTTTTTAAAGCTTGTACTAATAACTTGCAATTTATTGTTTTGTGGCAATTTGTAGTTAGCGCGATCGCGTTTATTTTAATTATTACTTATGTTTTTGGTGCTGATTTAACATTATCTGCTAGATTTCAGTTTATTTATTTTCCTGGGATTATTTTATTGGCAGGATATTTATTTAGTTATCTTTGGGTAGAAAAACACAAAAAGAAACTGATTATTGTTTGTTTGCTAATGGGAGTTTGTGGAAGTTTAACTGTAATTAATAACTATGGATTTCAAAAGGTAGAAAGACCAGATTTAGTTGTACCGATTATTTTAAAAGCCAATAGTAACATTAAAGATAAAACTCCTGTTATTATCGCTACTCGTCACAAATCTCATGGACAAACAGGAGAAATGATGAGTATTGCTTGGCAATTTCAGGGGTTACGTAAGCAAAATAAGTTACCTTTTCAGCCACAGTTTTTACTAGCACATCAGATAGGAGAAAATGAAACTATAAGCGATCGCATTTTACAAGAAAAAATCTTTAGTTTATCTCGTCCTTTTCAACTATGGTTAGTGAATTTTTCAGCATCAGAATTATCAAATCAAAATTGTTTAGAAGATCAAAACTATAAAGGACGAGTTACTGGTTATAAATACAAGTTATATCATTGTAGAACCAGATAGCATTTAGAACCAAAAAAATCTCTTAATTACTTAAATATTAATCACACTATTCAGTATCTAATCTAATAAATTATAAAAAACCCCAGTGAATACACTAAGGTTGAATCTGAAAAATGTGATAATAATTAAAGATTTAACAGTAAAGCTAGATTAAGATAAAGCTTTTATAAAACACCTCAATTAGCTAATCCTAAGATTGTACCAATACCCAAAATATGACCCAAACTAGTAGTGGCTAATAAACCAGTCCAGCCCATTCCACCAAACATCTCTGGCATGGGTAAAGGAGCACCTACACTAGGATTAGGCATAACATATTTGCCGAAAGCAATAGCCAAAACATTGCAAATAATCATGATGATTCCCACTAGAGGATTCCAAGAAATAGTATGAGGAATATAGGAACTTGTAGCTATAAAAAGAGCTGAATTTAGTAAATTGCTATTTCTTTTCTTTCAACAATAAATAATAAAGTTTACCCATACCATTAATTAAACCTGCTCTTTTTCCTGCGACTTTACCACTTCCGAGAAAAATATCTACTCTTCCTGCACCTTTGATGGCACTTCCCGTATCTTGATCCAACACATAACGGCTTACTAAACGATTCTCAATCTCTCCATTGGGTAAAACTTGGGGAATTGGTGCTTCAATAAAAGCTAACGCTCCTGGGGGCATAATAGACTTATCTGTGGCAATGGATCGATCGCCTGTAACGGGAACACCTAAGCTACCATTAGGGGGATTACCATTGGTTTCATAGAAAAAAATAAATCGATTATTACGGGGAATGTATTGGTCTAAAGCTTGGGGATTAGCTTCAAAATAAGCCATTAACTTAGGCAAAGTCAATTCTTCTTTAGTAAATACCCCATCCTTAACTAATTCTTTGCCAATACTGGTATAGCGATAATTAGTACTACCACCATAAGTAATGCTCATAGTAGTACCATCAGTAAGCTGTAACCTAGCCGAGCCTTGCACTTGCACTAAAAAAGCTTCCAGGCGATCGCGCAACCAAACTATTTCATTTCCTGCTAAAAGCCTAGGATTCCCTGACAAACCGTCTTTGCCTTCTAACTCTAATCTTGTAGGATGAGGTTTCTTCCAACCGTCAAAACTTTCGGGCTTACGATATAAAGGATAACGGAATTCCTCTGTCTGAACTCGACTTGCCACATAAGTAGGTTCAAAATAGCCAGTAAAATGAACCGTACCTTGATTATCTTGCCCTGGGGATTGATAAAAAGCAAATTCAGATGTAACTTTTTCTTGTAACTTCTCTGGTGAATTAGTAGTTAGCAGTAATTCCCGAAACCGAATTAAAGAGCGACGCACATGAATTAAATTAAAATTAGTGCGAGCATAACGACGATAAGCTTTAGCTGCTTTAGGAGTAGTTAAATAGCTTAAACTATTATCGATTGCTGTTACTAGAGCTGCGCGATCTCCTGCAAAAATAGAATTATAGCGATCGCTATTTTTTGCTAAATCCCCCCACAATTGATCGTCAATAGCAACATTTTCTTGAGTATTTATTTCTACCCTATTTAGGGGAAAACCTAAAGCTATTGATTTGGGAATAGTTAAGGTAGCCAGCATCAGGCTGAGGGATAATAATGTTTTCTGAATCATCTCAACTTTCAATGTTATTTAGATTAATCTGGGGACTAGTATCAAAAATCCCCATCATCTTAACCATTAGTAGTTAATTGAACCTTTTCTAAACCTAAATATTCCGAGAGTCGCTCAAAATCAAAATGTTTTGCCATTAAATCCCGCATCCTTTTAACTTTAATTGGTTGGTGAATCGGAACTTTACCAAAACAATTATCTACAATCTCAACAGTGGTTAAAGTGTCAAAATTAACTGAAAGAACAGGTACTTCTAAATCTTCGGCACGATTTAAAATATAGGCTTTAGGGGAAACATGACCAGTTAAAATTAGACAATGGGTTGAGGTTTCCAAAGCTGCCATTTGTAACTCTGTGCGATCGCTTCCTGTAACTACTGCCATATTTTCCCTCTGACGGAAAAACTCTAAAGCAGAATTGACGTTCATCGCTCCAATACTAAGACTTTCGACCATTAAATCTAGTCGATCGCTTCTACACAAAACTTTTGCATCCAGTCTTTTGGCTAATTCTCTAACACTTACACTGTTCAGTAATTTGTCTTGAGGTAGCATTCCCAAAAGTGGAATATTTTGTTCTTCCAAGTAAGGCTTAATCAAAGATTGAACCTCTTCTAATTTGTTAGAAGGTATATCATTAATCACCACCCCTATTAGGCGATCTCCAAGAATCTTTTTAGCTGACAGAAAATTAGCAACACATAGTAAAGAATCGTAACGGGAAACTAATAAAATTGCTGCATTGGTAGTGTCGGCAATCTCCTTGGTGGAAAGACCAAACAGACTTCCCTCCCAAAGAGTTTCTGGTCCCTCTAACAATACAACTTCTCCTTGTAATTGAGCGATGTATTCTTGCAAAACTTCAGAATAATTATTAGTATCTTGACCTTGAAGACGGCTGCCAATAGTATTCGTATTCAAATCTAAGAGTGGAGACTGTACTTGTTCTACCGACAAAGCTAAACTATGCTTGAGAAAATTAACATCTTTTTCTCTAATTTCCTCGAAGTTTTCATCTAAACAAGTTCCTAGAGGTTTACTGTAGGCAACTTTAAATCCCCCCTCCAACAACTGATGAGCAATGCCTAAAATAATTGCTGATTTGCCACTATAAGCCTCTGTTGAACCCACTAGTAGGTATTTAGCAGATTTCGCCACGTCCGCACTCCTTATATAGTTTGTTTTTTGTGCTGCTTCTCACTACTCAAATCGCAATAACCTTTTATAAAAGCTACCTGGAAAATCTGTAAACTGAGAACGCTTAAAACTCATAATGACATCAATTAGATAATCAATAAACTCAGAATTAGATAAAGTTACTTCGTAACTCAATTCTGCTTGTCCATCAAACTGGAGACGACAACGAGTTAATTCAGAGGGTAACTTAGATACATACCAAGTTGCCACAAAGGGAATTGACTCCCCTCCCTGTACGACTCTTTCTCCTTCAAGAGAGCCTGTTTTATAAAGAGATATGGCAAAAGGCAACCAATTATGTTTATTTTTGCCATAGTAAGGCATATATATTACTACATCTCCTCTTTCAGCAGGTTTTAAAGTTTCAATTACAGACATAAATATATATCTTGTTAGGTCAATAAATTTCGCTTTTTACTTTATAACTCATAACAATAGTTGATTTGGCTTGAGGGAAAAAATCAATTTGACCAAAGTAGATATTGATAAAAAAAAACACCTCCCTTGATAGGGGAGGTGTTTTTTTATTTAGCTAAAAAATGTGATTTACATCAACATTAAATTAACCGTTGATAGCAGGAGCAGTAAGAGCTACAGGAGCAGCTTCACCAGCAGCCAAGTCTAAGGGGAAGTTGTGCGCGTTTCTTTCGTGCATTACTTCAAAT
>JASJDF010000394.1 GCA_030065715.1 Xenococcaceae cyanobacterium MO_188.B19
AATATTAGGTAGTATTTCAAGATTATTATAACTAATATTTAAGGATTTTAAGTTTTTTAACTTAACAATTTCTCGTGGAATATATGTGAGTTTATTATGTCTTAAATCAAGCCTTTCAATATTAGTTTGTTGTAAAATAGTTTTTGGTATTGCAGTTAATTCTTGAAATGAGTAGGCAACCATTGTCAGTATTAGTGAAATCAGCAGAATTATGGTGGGCAAATTATTATTAGATGAACAGTTTGATCTTTGTGTTTTCTTTTGCCTACTTCAGATATCTCTCAATATAGAGACGTAAAATTTTACGTCTCTGCAATATTTATACCTAAAAATCTAACCCATTTCCTGATGGGCTCGTTTAATTAATCGACGAGCAACAGTTTGAATTCCAGTATGTTCAAAATAATTAGTGCTACTGTCTAAAAATGCTGCTACATAATCTAATTTGTCATCAGCAATTTCAATAAAACCACCAAACTTATTGAATAGAGTATCACGGTTTAAATTGAATGAATGAGTTAGATTATCCATCCAATCTCCTACCGCATTAAAACTTTCATTGATAAATCCTTGTTTATCTTCAGCAGGAATTAGATCACTTACCACATTAAAAGCTGGAGCTTCAGCTACATTAGTTGTTTGTTCTAAATCATCTCGTACTCTAGAAACAAAATCTGCGCCCAAAGGAATTATGCCATCAATACAGATTAAAGCTGCCATGCGTAATAACGCTTCTTGTTGATAATTTTCCTTCAGGGATTTAGCAAACTTGACTGGAGTAAGAGTAATTCCGTTGATTTTGCTATAGACAATCAATTCCGCAACTAATTTGAGTCTCAAATCAATACTCTGAACTGAATCCGCCTTGGGAGTTAGTTTATCGAGAAAAGGAATAAAGCGGAAAGTATCGCCAATTTTATCCGCAATTGCAGCTGCTGCGATCGCTTTATCGGCATTATCTACTGTTTGATAGAGCCAAATTGCAGTTTGGTAACCATTCTTTTTATCATCATATAATTCTATGGCGCGATCGCGTATTTGCGCAATTCCTTCAGCAGCAGTTACTCCTGTAACAGCACTAATAGTATTATCAAACCCCACTAGATTTTCCCATTTTCCTGGTAACACAAAATCTAACGATTTCAAGACTTTTACCGTAATGTTATTAGTAGGCAGATTATCAACCAACTCAATAATTGAAGTACTCACAATTCGCTCCTAATTGCTAATTCAAATATAACTATGAATTTAGCTATATTTACTAGCCTTTGAGCTAAAATACTGATTTTCTACAGATTGCTTGTATATATAAATTTAGGGGGATAATTTATAAATTATTTATACTTTTGTTATTTTTATGTAAAATCAGGGAATATTAAGCTTAAGTATTTGAAGTATTTGGAGTATATAATTTATTTTGTCCAATTATTTCTAAATTTTTATTGATAACTATACTTGCTTATAAGTGATTCAAAAAGGCTTAAATTAGAAATGGATCGAGAATGGAAAGAATTAAAACAAGCAATATACACTACAATATATGATTATAATTATAATACCAACATAAATATTCACAACGATATAAATGATTTATTAGAAGAAATAAACAACTTAATCGGACTTGAAATATTAAAAGAAGAAATAAACAATTTAATAAATTTTCTTAATATTCAACAAAAAAGACAACAAGAAGGATTGCCTAGAACATCTATTGCGTTACATTTAGTATTCTGTGGATCGCCTGGTACTGGTAAAACTACAGTAGCTCGTTTAATAGGCAAAATATATCGCGAGTTAGGTGTATTAAAAAAGGGGCATTGCATAGAAACAGATCGTTCTGGAATGGTAGCAGGATATGTCGGACAAACAGCAATAAAAACCGAAAAATTAATAAAATCTGCTTTAGATGGTGTCCTTTTTATTGATGAAGCTTACACTTTAAAACCCAAAAATTCTGAAAAGGATTTCGGACAAGAAGCGATCGATACTTTGCTAAAAAAAATGGAAGATTATCGAGATCGTCTAGTAGTAATTGTTGCTGGATATCCAGATGAAATGTCGCGATTTATTGAATCTAATCCTGGGTTACAATCGCGATTTACAAGATATTTTAGTTTTGAAGACTATCAACCAGAAGAATTATTAGCGATTTTTGAAAAAATTTGTGATTCTAATCATTATCAGTTAAATACAAAAGCTAGAACAGTATTATTAGATAAGTTTCACGATTTATATAGTGATAGAAATAAAAATTTTGGTAATGGAAGACTAGCAAGAAATTTATTTGAGAAGACCATAGAGAATCAAGCTAATAGATTAGCAAAATTTGCAGATGTTAATAAAGATATGATGATTGAGATTTTTGCAGAAGATATCCCTTAATAAGTTCTAAAGTTGAATTATTTAAACATTTACAATTCTCCCTTACCTCCACCAAATCACTTATTACTATTAAATGATAAATATCTAACATTCTTGTAACTCAGTTAAAATACTATTAATTTCTGCTTTAGTTGTAGCAATTTTTTCAGTGATAGATTCACTAATTTTAATTTTAGCTTCTAACTCCTTTTGTTTAGGTTGAACAGAATCAACAAACTTTTTCAGACAATCATTTAGCTCCATTGCTAGAGATTTCCAAAGAGTATTAACATAGTTTTGTTTTAGTTCATTAAAATTACTTTCTAGTTGTTCTTTAACTCTTTTTCTCTGTCTGGGCATAGCATTAGCACTGAGAAGTCCAAACAAAACAGAAAGCACAAAAGCCGAAGCATCCAAAGAAGCTGTATTAAATACGGTTAATCCGCCGAATCCAGTAACGGCTGCCACTACACCCAATTTGCCACAGCTATTGAGTCCTTTATCTGCTGCTAGTTTAATATTTTCTGATATCTCTTTAGTGTTTACTTGACTACTATCTAAAGCAGGAATAACAAAATTATCCTGCCCTATTTCAATTGCCATTTCTAAATCTTCTGTAGCTTCCCTAATAATTCGTCCCCTATAGGTTACAAAAGTAGCAGTTGCTTCTTGAAAAATACTTTTGAGATTGTCATCAAGTTGAGCTTCTTCAATTGCCTTAGTTAGCTTTTCTTCTAAAGAATCTTCCTCATTGGTAATGCGTTTTTTCGCTGCACTGGTAAAAGAAATTTTTTGATCTATTACTTTGGCAACAGCTTGTAATAAAACACGGAATAGCTCATTAATATTGCCCTGAAAAATGCCAAAGAGCATTTTATATTCTTCTAATCTATCTTGAATTCTTCTGAGAGTACGATCTAAAACTGCTTTTTCTTTTTCTAATTTGGTTTTAATATCTTGATTTTTTTGCTCTAACTGTTCTAAATAAACCAATAATGAATTCTGGGGACCTTGTAACTTGAGTTTTATTTTTTGTTCTTCTTCTAAAAATACTAATAAAAAGTCTTTTAACCTTTGTATACCTTGTTTAGTTCGAGAAGAAATGGTAAAGATAGGTGGTAAATCATCAAAAATATCTTGTAATCCTTCAGAAATATAATTTCTGACTTCTTCAATTTGCTCTTGATTAATACGATCAATTTTATTAATTGCGACAATAACTTTACGAGACCATGTCCGATCCACTAAAGTTAAAAAATCTTGTTCCGATCTACTTAAAGGTCTTTCTACAGAAGAAACAAATAAAATAATATCTGCTTGTTTGAGATAGTTTTCTGTGATTTCTTGATGTTGTTCGATGATAGAATTTGTCCCAGGGCTATCAATAAATCGCAATCCTCCCAAACCTTCCGGATTATAAGATTCAATATTTTGAGTGGTGGGTAATATTCCTACTGGAGCGACAGAATTACCACCCAATTGATTCAGTAAACTAGATTTGCCTGCATTAAACTCGCCACAAATGAAAATCGAAAAGGGATTGGTAAGCTGTTGTTTAATTCCTGCCACATCAGGGGTAAAATCAGGAAATAAACTTTCTGCTTCCGTAAATAATGCCTCCACCTTTTCGATGACTTGCAAACTGCGATCAAAAAGTTGTTTTTGTTCACTAGACAGAGTTAGAGGCATAATCCAAGTTAATTTATAGGTTTATATAGAACAAGAAAAAAGTTGCAATCTTCAACTAACAATCTAAGATAGTTTTAATTGCTGCTTCTAGAGCGATCGCGATATGAGTCCAGTGAGTACCACCCTGACAAAAGACAATGTAGGGTTCCCTTAGTGGACCATCAGCAGAAAACTCAGAGGTACTACCATCAACAAATGTTCCTCCCGCCATCACCAATTCACTTTCGTAACCAGGCATACTGGAGGGAATAGGCTCTACATAGGAATCTATAGGAGAATATTTTTGTATGGTTTTACAGAAAGCAATCAGTTTTTCAGGGCAGCCCAATTCAACACCTTGAATTATATCTCGACGAGTTTCTAAGGGTAAAGGGTTAACTGGGTAGCCTAATTGATGGAAAACATAAGATACTAAGTGACTACCCTTAATTGCTTCTCCTACCATTTGAGGTGCTAAAAATAATCCCTGAAACATAAGACGATTTTGATCTAGGGTAGCTCCTCCACTGGTACCGATTCCTGGTGCTGTCAGCCGACAAGCTGCTGCTTCTACCAGTTCTTTTTTACCTGCGATATAACCCCCAGCCGTAACAATGGTTCCTCCAGGATTTTTGATCAAGGAACCAGCCATTAAATCTGCACCTACTGCGGTAGGTTCTTGCTCTGCCACAAATTCACCATAACAGTTGTCCACAAAACAAACGGTATTAGGATTTTGGGATTTGACAATGGTGATAATTTTAGCAATATCATCTAGAGAAAGGCTTTTGCGCCAAGAATAGCCACAAGAGCGTTGAATTAAGACTAAACGAGTTTTTTGCCCGATACTATGACTCAAATTATCCCAATCGATCTCTCCCGTTTCAGTTAAGTCTAATTGCCGATAAGAAATATTAAATTCTTTTAAAGAGCCTTGGGCTTTACTTCTAATACCAATTACTTCTTCTAGGGTGTCATAAGGTGCGCCAGCTACAGCTAACATTTCATCTCCTGGACGCAATACCCCAAATAAAGCACAACAGATGGCATGAGTGCCAGAAACAAACTGCACTCTCACCGCAGCAGCTTCTGCGGACATAATATCAGCAAAAACTCGATCTAAAGTTTCCCTTCCTAGATCGTCATGTCCATAACCAGAAACACTAGCAAAATGCTGTACTCCCACACGATGCTCTCGAAAAGAAGCCAAGACTTTTTTCAAATTTCCCTTGACCTTGGTGTCAATACCAGAAAAAATCGGTAATAGTGCTGTTTCTGCATCTTTTAGTAGATTAGAACTATCTATCATTTAGTAAAAATGTCTATTTTGCCGACTATTGTTTGTCTAAAAGCATTTTCCAATTTAATGACAATATTGATTATTGG
>JASJDF010000395.1 GCA_030065715.1 Xenococcaceae cyanobacterium MO_188.B19
TTATTCGTCTTCTTGTTCCCTAGCTCCGAGAAATGTGAGTAAAACAGTTTTGGTGTGTCAGAATCGAACTTGTAAATTATCTGGTTCAAGAGAAGTATTAAAAGCTTTTCAAGCCTATTCAATTCCTGATGTCACAGTCATTGGCTCTGGCTGTTTGGCTCAATGTGGGAACGGGGTAATGGTGTTAATACTTCCTGAAGAGATTTGGTACAGTAAAGTCTCCCCTAATCAAGTCAAGGCAATAGTTGAAAGGCATTTACTCAATGATTAGCCTATGGAATCAATATTTTAATCATCCGAATATTTTTGTCCGTAGTATAGCCTTTCTCAAATAAGTAAGGTACAGTCAATGAACGAGACCTTGCGGTAGTCGCTACGCGATGAACAATGAACAATAAACGAAAACCAAGATATTAGTTGTATCTCATTAAAATGAGAACCGCTATACTTTACGCAGCTTTTGGGAGAAATATCCTGATGCTAAACAACCTTTAGAAGCTTAGTTTTATTAGCAGTTCTTCCACCAAGAACCGACCATATTACTAATATTTCCTACTGTTTTCAAAGCTTCTCCTCCTACTAAAGCAGCACTATCTAAAGCCATCTTAACTTCCTTAGAGTTAGCGATTGTTTCTATATATTTAGTAGTTTTTAAAGTATTTTTTCCAATCCAATCAGAAGTAATCCCCCATACCTCTGTTGCTTTTTCAGCTGTAATACCGTAAGCGACTTTGACTTGTTGTGGAGTGGAGTTATCTATTTTGTTAACGATTTCTTGGCGTTGTTGTTCGCTGAGATTGTCCCATGCTTTTTTACCAATAACACCAACTCCCGCAATTGCTACTACTGCCCCACCTGTAGCTACGGCAGATACAATTGCAGCACCAGCAGCTACACCCCCACCTCCAGCAGCAAGGGTACCACCACCCAACCAAGCTAAAGCAGCATTAGTTGCAGCAGCACCACTTAAACTACCTATTGCTGTACCAGTGGAAGCAGCTACTCCCAAAGTAGAAGCAATGGTTACAACTGTACCAGCCGAAGCACCAATACCAATCATTGCGCCACCAAGAATCTCAGCACTACCAAATTTTACTGCTCCTGATTGAGTAGAATAGGACTTACCAGTAACCATTAAAGTTGCCCAATGTTCGCAATTAAACTCTGATAGATGATATTTACGAGCTTTTCCTTGTTCTATTGTTATCTCGTCATTCAAAACTTTTATCAGTGCTGGAATAACCTCAACTCCTACAGTAAAACCAAGAACAGCAAAAGCATTACCTTGAGTAAGTTTCTGAATTATTTTAATAGCAGCACCGCGAATAAATCAGCTTTTTAAGAGGTTATGTAAATCCAAAAATTCAACTATATAGGATATAAAAAATGGGTAAATTCAATACTTTTACTGTGTTTATACTAAATGTTAAACTATGGCAATAAATTAATTTAGTGCTTGATTTCACTATTGCTACTAACCATGTTTTATCCTATCAAGCGCATTCATAATTATAATTAAGGGATAAGTGTCATTAGATTTTCTTCCTTGTCCTCTTTGTTTCATCTCAACCCATCATTGAAAAATTAACCTTGGGAGATACGGAACGTGGCAACCCATTTCCAACCATCGTTTGAACAGACTAGCATTTCGAGTTTAAGAAAGATATCGTTTTGATTTTCTTGTCCCTTAACTTTGCTTCAATAAAAACTAGATTTCTAATTAATTATGCTTGAGGATGAATACTTATTATGTCTGAATTTATCGATTTTCTAAAACATAAATATGCTTATGTAGCTCTAGGTGAATTTAAACCAGGAAAATTTCCCGAAGCACAAAAATTGTACGAACAAGCCGTATCCACCTATACTAGTGGGTTTAAAGGTGCATACTTACTACAAAAACCTGGTACTGATGAAGGTATTGCCATAATTCTCTGGGATGAAATTGACAGTATGGAAGATAATATCTCAGAAGCTTATCAAGCTATCATTAACGAAATGTCCCATCTGTTTGTCAAACCTCCAGTTACCTCTTTTTACGAAGTCAATAGCCAAATTACCGCAGCTAAGAGCAATTAAACTGATACTGTTAAGCAATAACTGATAGACCTTCTACAATGACACAAGGAGTATAATAAGAACCACTCCAGATTAGATCGTCACCCAATGCCACAATTTCTTTGAGTATAGTATAAACATTGCCAGCGATCGCAGTATCTTTGACTCTGCCAACAATTTTACCGTTTTCTACTCGATAACCCAGATCTACATTAATTGAAAAATCCCCTGAGATATCGGCTCCTCCGCCTAAAATCTGATCGACTACAATACCTTGATCTAATTGTTTGATTAAATCGAATACAGAGCCTGCTCCTGGTTGAATAGTACAGTTAACTAAACCAGGAGTGGGGTAACTCCCTAAATCGGGACGAAAACCATTACCTGTAGTCTTTAAACCCAATTGTCTGCCGACAACGCGATCGCAATAAAACTGTTCTAATCTGCCTGCTGTAATCAGTTTTAAAGTTTGAGTTGGTGTTCCCTCGTCATCGAAAGGACATCTATAGGGAAGTAGATTGGGTTGCTGTTGTATGGTTAAAGAGGGAGAAACCACTAACTTTCCTATAGAATCACTCCAGGGAGAAGAACCTTCTACTACCCGTTTGCTATTTAATGCCATACAAACTACATCCCAGAGTAAGGACGCTGCATTAGCAGTAAACAAAACAGGAACTTTTCCCGTGAGAGGCGTGGCGTTATTGTGCGCCCATTCCAGTCGTTTTACTATACCATCAACAAGATGTTCACACCGTATTTCTGGAGAGTCGAGATTAGATTCGGGAGTTTCTATACTATATTCCCCATCATAAATTCCTAAAAAATCTTCTCCCCTAACTAATTCCACACCTAAGGAATAACTGAAACTAGTCTCTGTATATTGACAAGACAAACCCTTGGTATTAACTAAAGTCGTAGTTTCTGTTTCACACTCCAATTCCGCACTACATACTGTTTCAGGATAAAAATCCCTGATTTTTGCGATCGCATTTTGCCCTATATCGATTAAATACTCTACAGGCAAAATTTCACCGATAGGAGGGTAAATATTTTTATTACCTTTACCAGAAGCCTCTCCTTCTGTCAGTTCTATAGTCTCAGGAGGATTAATTTCTGATAAGGTAATGGCTTTATCAATTAAGGTTTGTGCCTCCACTTGTCCATAAGCTACCGCCAATCCAGGACAACCATTGCGCCAAATTCTTAAAGCGGTTCCCTCAGACTGGAAACTTTCTAACTGTTTAAGACGATTTCCCTCAAAAAATACAGGACGAGATTGAGATTTCACCTGATAAACCTCTGCATCTTCGATTCCCTTTTGTTTGGCTAAGGCAAGTAATGCTTCTGGTTGAGACATCTAAAATTTAGAACTTGGAATAGAACTAACTATAATATGCTTGATGGTAAATTAATTTGGTTCTGAACAAATATTAAATGAAATGTCCAAAGATACCTTATTTGCTTTATCTCTTTTTCCCTATTTAGGATTTCTCTGGTTTATAACTCGCTCAGGACAAACCCCTCGCTTAGCATTAATTGGATTTTATGTACTTCTGGTTTTTGTAGCTGTCACCATTCCCGCAGGGATTTATGCCAAAGTCCATTATGGAGAGATGCTGGCTAATGTAGATTGGTTACATGGTAGTGCAGAATCATTTTTAACTCTTTCTAATATCTTGGTAGTTTTGGGTTTTCGACAAGCTATTTTAGAACACAAAAATAAACATTGAACCTCGTGAAGCCTTATCAAAATATCCCCATAGAAGACTGTGGTGAATTATTAGTTTCTATTCCCCTAGAAAAATTTGCTGTAGAATTACCCCCTCCTTACGAGAAACTAGGAGCAAAGTATGAAGATAAATCTCCCTATTCTTTGCGCCAAGGAGTATTAGAAAACCTTGAAATGGCAGAGTTTTTACTCAGCAAAAGTCGCCCAGGATGGAAGCTGAAGATTTTTGATGCTTATCGTCCCATTGGGGTACAGCAATTTATGGTGGATTACACTTTTGATTGTCTGCTTCAAAAATATGGCTGGCAAGAAGCTAATATCTCTGCTCAACAACGTCAGGAACTTTGGCAACAAGTATATCAATTATGGGCTATTCCTAGTACTAATCCTGCAACTCCACCACCCCATAGTACAGGTTCGGCGATCGATTTGACCTTACTAGATCGAACAGGAACAGTTGTAGATATGGGAGGTGAAATTGATGAGTTATCTCCCCGTTCTCATCCTGACTACTATAGCGATAGTGCAAAAGCCACTGAAAAACAGTATCATCGTCATCGTCAAATTCTCAATCAAGTCATGACTCATGCGGGTTTTGTACGTCATCCCCAAGAATGGTGGCACTTTTCTCTGGGGGATCAAATGTGGACTTGGTTACACAACCAAAAAAACCCTGATAATCCTTTAAAAGCTCGTTACGGAAGAGTTTAACCTTCAGCCTTGATCGTTATATCATTAAAAATTAAATATTCTCCTATAACAAACAATGAACCAGTTTCCCCAGAGTTTACAAGAAGCAGTGTCTCAAGCTAAAATAGCCACTAAAAATGCGATCGCAGATGGTTATAATCGACTTCAGGTAGAATTAGTAATTCCTGAAATTCCTTTGCAAGCTCAAGCTTTAGCAAAAGAATTTGCTGAGTTATTTGAAGAATTTGGCTCAGGAGTTAAGGTCATGTTTGCCGATACTGGTGCTGCAATGTTAGCAAAAAGAGACTGGGGAGAAATATCATTTCAAGTTACAGATATGGGTAGTCGCTTTACCCCTATAGAAAGCCAAGTATCAGATACAGACGAGGTTTTTATTTTAGCCTGCCCTTCTTCCGTAGAAGTTGAGCGAGTGGAAAAACTTTGTAATTTAGCAGGCGATCGCCCTGTTATATTATTAATACCACAGTTGGAAGATGTGGCTATTGTGGGTATTGGCTACGCAGCAAGGCAACTTAGAGACAGATTTATTAATACTCTTTATTCTTGTTACTATATTCGTCCTTTAGAATCAGCTTCTATTCTGCGCTGTCACCCTCATCCTTGGCAAATTTGGCTAGAGAAAGAAGAGGGTTATGAGTTGGGAATGGAATTAACAACCAAACCAATGGGGGAAGAATTAGATCGTTTGTTAGTAAAATTAACTACCCCTGAAGGAGAAGAAAATAGCAATAACAATGTTCCTAGAAAAAAATCAGGAATGCTAGGAAATTTACAAAAGTTTCTCAGGGCTTTGAGTCAATAAATTGTTAGTGGTTAGTTGTCCTAAAGGATATATGCGCTTGCGTAGCTCTACCCGAAGGGGCAGCGGTATCCTTTAGGACACCTTCGGACGATGCGTAGCGAGTTCT
>JASJDF010000396.1 GCA_030065715.1 Xenococcaceae cyanobacterium MO_188.B19
ACCGTAAAGTCTGATGATAGACATATTGATATAATCCATCTGCATCGATGATTCCTTGAGAATCTGCTGCTTCTCCTGCTAAACCCCGCATCAAATAATAGGTAAATACACCATGTCCCAATTCAGGAAACTCCCACGACTGTTGAGTTTCATCACAAGATAACAAGCCATAGAAACCTTTACTTTGTCGGGCTTTTTGCCTTAAAACTTGGACTAATTGGGTAGTAGGATTAGGTAATGATATTTTGCTTGTACCTCGCAGTGTCATTCCCCCACTATGACAAGCATCTAACCATACGAGTTGTTGACTTGCTTGACAGTTTTTTAACAGTCGTAAAACATCATTTAAAGCTAAACCTGTGGTAGGTAAATCTGTTTTTTGAGTATCTCCTAAACAAAGATACACCTGCTGTGTCTCACTATCTAAGATTCCGTGTCCCGAAAAATAGAATAGGATAGTATCTCTAGATTGTGCCGATGAGATGATCCGCTTTAAACTTTCTCTTACAGTATTTAAAGTGGGTTTATTAGCAGCAAAGTCATGATGTAGTGTAATCTCTCTAGTGATATTTGTCGCTTCAGTGAGTGCTTCCCCTAAACCCTGACAATCTAGGGCAGAATATTGTAAAGATGGTAATTCTGCATCTTCATACTGGTTTACTCCCACTAGCAATATCCAAAACTTTGCTATTATCTCGGTGGGTTGGGTAGTTGGATCAGGGATTTTGACTGCGCGAGGACACATTAGAGTTTCAGCTAAAGATATCTATACTGTAGGTCATGTGTCTCTGTATTATGCAATTATTTTCTCCACAGGAATCAAGCACTAAAGTAGTAAAATTAATTTTATAGTAATGCGATCGCATATCCTGTAGTGTACTCTATAGTATTATGATCGCACTATTTATTATCCAAATATCCCCTGGGAGTAATAATCCAGTCTTGATGATTGCAAGTATTACTATTACCAATAATAACTGTACTTAACATATCGATCGCGTTATCTAGCATTTTCTCTAAAGTAGTAATTGTAATTTGCTCTTCTTCACGATAAACTGACCGTACAATTGCCACAGGTGTATCTTTATCGCGATGTTTTAAAAAGATTTTCTGTGCTTTAATAATTTGTTCTGTCCGTTTTTGCGATCGCGGATTGTATAATGTAGTAACAAAATCAGCCATTGCTGCTGCTTCCAAACGTTTGATAATTACTTCCCAAGGAGTTAGCAAGTCACTGAGGCTAATAGCACAAAAGTCGTGCATCAGAGGTGCACCAACCCTAGATGCTGCTGCTTGGAGAGCGGAAATGCCAGGAAATACTTCTACTTTCGGAGTTTTACCATCCCAGTTTTTAGCTTTTAGTTGCTCCAGTACTAAACCAGCCATGCCATAAATACCACAATCCCCAGAGGATACCATCGCTACAGTTAAACCCCACTGAGCCAATTCAATAGCTCTTGCTCCCCGTTGTTTCTCTTGGGTAATGGGGAAAGACTCAACAACTTGTTCGGGACGGAATAAAGGCTGAATAAGATCGAGATAGAGAGAATAGCCGATTACTACATCCGCTTCGGTAATAGCGACTTTAGCAGCAGGGGTTATTTGATCTAAGCTACCTGGTCCAATTCCTACTAAATAAAGCTTACCAGCTCTTCCCGTGTATTCCTTCTCAGCTTTAGCGATAGCAACTGTCACCCCTCCTGGTTGACCTGGTTCTTTAAACACTTGTTTCGCTACAATTAACGAGTCCCCATCTTTTTCTACTGCACATATCGCAGCAGCTTCAGCCACACTAGCAGTGCCTACTTCTTTTCTTACTATCTCCGAAGGAGTGGGAACAGTAACTTGTTGCAACTTTTCAGAACTAAAAGTTTTAAGGGGTAGTTTCCAATCCTCACACAACTCCAAAATACCTACTTCATTCCCTTTTATATCTATCGTAGCAATTCCCGCGATCGCCTCATGAGCTAGATGATATTTTTCACAAGTAGTAACAATTGCTTGTTCGATCAAGACTTTAGAAGTATTTCTCTCACAACCTATACCAATCCACAATACTCTTGGATGCCATTGCACTTGAGGCAATTCTGACTGTATCAAATTTCTTTTACGCTCACTAATCCAAATACAAGGTTGATTTATATTACCAGAATCGAAATCAAAAATATTATCTTCTAAATGTTGATTCCATAAGGAATTACCAGCTTCTTGAACAACTGCTACTTTTTGTTTTCGAGCCACAGCAGCCATTACTCTTGTCCAATTTCCCTCCCCTTTACTCCAGCCATAAGGATGTCCCAAAATGTCTATAGCAGGTAACTGTAAACTACTAGAAGCACCTGTAATTACTGGGGTAGCTTGAATTTCATAGGCAATCAACTTAGTCAATAAGTCCGCACCTCCCTGATGTCCACTACACAGACTAACTACAAATTTGCCTGCTCCATCAATTACAATCACTGCAGGATCAGAATTTTTGTCCTTTAACAGAGGTGCAATTAATCTAACCACTGCACCAGTAGCAAGATAAAAAACGAAGGCTCGGTATTTTTTCCAGATCTTAGTTAAATGTTCGGATAGACTACAATCATAATATTTGAGATTATCTGAGACTATCTTCGGGTTTTGTAACGTTTTATTATTGTTTGGTAGCCATATAGTAGCTGTTAAATTTTGCGATAAAGATTTAATCGCCTCAGTTTCTTGAGTATTTTTCCCTAAAAAAGCAATGGGTTGAAATCGATCAAAATTGGAATTTTTCACAGAATCTTTATAAATGCTTAAGAATAGCAGTAATATTGTGCGGGTTGAAACCACTTTAGAAAATAAAATAAGAGAATTTTTCTTCCTAAAATCAGTGTTTGTGACATTGTTAATCCCGTAATATAAAAGTTAGTTTATGTATATGCTTGTAAATAGTTGATTTTTACAATCAATGAAATAAGTTTACATCAACGTATATATTATATTTTTTGTTTCCTGTGATCCAAAAATCAATGAAATTATCTCTTACCCTGAGCGATTTACTAGTTAACGCCGAGCATAATAACTTTACGGGAAAAGTTTTTATTGAGTCTCAAAATAGCGTTCAATGGCAATTATATTTTTTGCTTGGTAAATTAATTTGGATTAATGGAGGTTATCATTCTAATCGTTCTTGGCTCAGAATTTTAATTAAATTTTGTCCAGAAACTAATTGCGAGGATTTGGGTTCCGCTACTAAAAGTTACTATGAATGTACCCAATACCAAACTTTATATTTACTAGCTAGTAAAAAAATCATTAGTACTGATAAAGTCAAATTAATTTTAGAAACTAGAATTCAAGAAAAGTTTTTTGATATTATACAAGAACATAAAAAATGTGATGTCACCTATACTCTTCAACAAGAAAGTCCATCTAATCTATTAAATTATGGATTCAAACCTTCATTGGTAATTATTGATTATCACGCCATTCTTAAAAATATTGAACAAGATAAGATTTTTTCTAAGCAATCTATTTTAAAAAATATTTCGTTAAATCATGCCCCAAAAGTTATAGACACTCAAAAATTACAACAAAAAGTAGATTTAGATACTTACAGTCACTTTGTTCATTTTTTTAATGGTAATTTGAGTTTAAGAGACTTGGGTTTAAGATTAAATAAAAATGTAAAAAAGATAGCCTTGTCTTTGGCATCTTATTTGAAACAATCAATAGTAGAATTTGTCGAAATTCCCGATATAAATGACAATATTACCCTGGAAAAATATAGATTTCAATTTTTAAAATACCGTCATTCAAAAGCTGATTTTTCAGTTGCTTGTATTCACAATAATCAGGAAATTCATCAAATAATATAAAAAGTAGTTACCAAGTCTAATGGTAGATTTTTAGCAATTGAAGATGAATTTCAAGCAATTACTTCTTTAGTTGAATATAATCCCGATTTGATTCTAATTAATGTTGGTATGCCTGTGGTAAATGGCTATGAATTATGTTCTCAAATCAAGCGAGTTGAGAAATTTAATCAGACTCCCATCATTATGTTATCTGAGGGCAAGTCTATAGCCGATCGCATGAGAACTAAATTGGTTGGTGCTTCTGATTTTATTACTAATCCCTTAGACGAATCAAAAATTACTAAAACTCTGAAAAAATACACCTCTAACTTTACAAAATCAGAACAACAAACTCGTCCAGTTTTAGCTTTTACTTAACCACAATTTAAAAACCTAAATCTGCTTTAGCGATTTCCGCAGCAGCGAAAACTACTTCATCTGTTTCATCACCCCAATCACAACAGCCCAGTTCCTTATAAAATTGACTATCGTAGGCGCGAGTCCTCACTACTACTGGCATTGGTACGGAATGACCCAATAGTAAAGCCTGCTGTTTAGAGTCTAATTTAGCTAAAACTGAGCGTAAACCACTGGCACCAGCAACTCCTGTAAAAATAGCATCAATATCTTTTTCGTCATTGAGCAGACAAGTAACTCTAGTGCCAACTTGAGACATCACTTCATTATCAATCCCCGAAGGACGTTGATCTACGACTAATAGAGTTACAAAATATTTTCGCATTTCTCTCGCGATCGTGCCAAAGATAGTTTGATGAACAATACTAGAATCTAAAAATCGATGAGCTTCTTCAATAGTAATTACTAATTGTCGCGGACGATCTAGAGGATTTTTTGACTGCAAAAAACGATCTGCTTTCTTGACATAACTAGCATGGATGCGTCGAGTAATCATATTAGTCGCCAGCATATAAGAAAGCATATTAGACTGAGAACCGAATTCAATGATGATGTGCTTTCCTGCATCAAGTGCCTGTAGAATATGATCGATGTAGTTATGGGGACAAGCAGAACGAATATATTTTAAGCTTTCCATTCGTAACAATTTACGTTGCAATGCCATAATTGAACCTTGATGTCCCTGTTTTTCTTCACAAAAAATCTTGATATCTTCATTGGTCATGTTAAGTAAACGCATAATCCAAGATTTTCCATACTCATTACAGAGAATATTGGCATTATCCACAGCAGCATCAGAAAGACCCAATTCTTTAGCGACTAACTTCAAATCTTCTATTTCAATTTGGTCATAGCTCAAATACATCTCTTGAGCATCTCTAACGCCTCTTCTTTTGGTAGATTCAGGATCGAGGGTATATATTTCAACTTGTCCAGGAAATAGCTGTTTTAATCCTTTAACCGTACTGACTTGTTTTCCTTCTTTCATCGCTTCCCAACCATATTCTGAATGCATATCAAACATCAGATTAACGGCTGCTTCTTTACGAATAATGCCTGAAATCAACAAGCGCGTGAGAAAAGACTTTCCTGTTCCCGATTTACCAAAAATGCCGTTACTTCTTTCCACAAAACGGTCTAAATCAATACAGATCGGAACTTCC
>JASJDF010000397.1 GCA_030065715.1 Xenococcaceae cyanobacterium MO_188.B19
CCAATCCTCAAACCCTCAACTCAAAGCTACAGGATTACAATATCTTGGTAATGTGCTGCGTAAAGTTGGTGAGCTACAACAATCAGAAACAGTATTACAAGAAAGTTTCAGTCTATCTCCCACTGTTGATACTCTTTTGGAATTGGGTAATACAGAAAAAGCCTTAAGTGATAGTTATTTAGCAACCAATCAACCAGAATTAGACGAGCAATACGCCGAAGATGCGATCGCAAATTATCAACAGGCTTTTAATTCAGGCAATAATCTTAAAGCTGGACTAAATCTACTTAGTTTGGCTATTTCTCTGGGTAAATGGTCGGATATTAATGCTTTAATTCCTCAAATTAGCCAGTCTCTAGAGAATTTACCTTTTAGTAGAACAGGAATTTATACCAGACTGAATTTTATTCATAGTCTGAGTTGTTTAAAACAAATCCAAGATAATAATAATCTGGCTTGTGTCAGTAAAATTCGTCAAGATAAACTCAAGCAAATATTGGCTGAACAAAAACCTAATATCAAAACTCCTAAGTGGGAACAAATTGCTAGAGATATTGAAACAATTATTGCCAAAGCTCCAGACTCTAAAACTAAATCTTATAGTATAGGAGAACTAGGTAAAATACATGAATCCCAACAACAATGGCAACTAGCTCAAAACTATACTAGGCAAGCCTTACTAACTTTAGAAAGTATCTATGCACCCGAAATTAGCTATCGTTGGCAATGGCAATTAGGCAGGATATTGAAACAACAAGAAAATAGAGAAACCGCGATCGCTGCTTACACTGCTGCTATTAATAATCTTAAATCTGTTCGTAGTGATTTACTCATTGTTAACTCCGAAACTCAATTTTCTTTTAGAGATAATACTGAACCAATTTATCGTGAATTAGTAGATTTACTTTTACAAGGAGATGGAGAAGTTAGTCAAGCATATCTAGAGCAAGCAATAGAAAGTATTGATACTCTACAATTAGCTGAAGTCGAAAATTTCCTTAACTGTGATCTTGGTTCTACTGTACAGCTTGAATACTCTACTAAAAAAATAGCTGAAATCGATCCCACTGCGGGATTTATTTATCCCATTATTCTCGAAGATCGTCTAGAAGTAATTTTTAAGTTACCAGGGCAACCCCTCAGACATCATACTAATTTTGTTGAACAAGAATCTGTTAAGCAAACCCTAAAAGAACTGAAACGAGCAATCCTTAGAGGTTATCCCGAACAAACCATTGCTTTATCCCAAACTGTCTATGATTGGTTAATTGAACCCTTAGAACCTTACTTAAAAGAAAATAAGCCAATAAAAACTCTAGTCTTCGTCTTAGATGGGGAATTACGCAATATTCCCATGGGCGTTCTCTACGACTCCAAGCAACAAGAATATTTAATTCAAAAACCCTATGCTTTGGCTTTACTTCCTAGTTTTCAGGTTTTCGATCTCCAAACTCAACCCAGAGAATTAAAAGTGTTGGGCGCAGGCATTAGTGAAGATATAAAAGTAGCCACTAAATCTTTTGTCGGGTTAAATGTCACAGAAGAGTTAGGCAATATTGAAAATACCCTATCTAGTTCTATTCTGCTGAATTCCCAATTTACTCAACCCAATATTCAGAAAAATCTCGATACAGGGAACTTTTCTATTGTTCACTTAGCAACTCATGGTAATTTTAGTTCTAATCCAGAAGATACCTATATTGTGGTTTATGATTCTACTACTGCTCAAGGTTCACTTTTAAAAGCCAAAGATTTAGATCAATTACTCAGTCAAAGAAAAACAGATAAACCCATAGATTTACTAGTTTTAAGTGCTTGTGAAACAGCGGAAGGAGATACAAGAGCAACTTTAGGTTTAGCAGGGATAGCTGTTAGAGCTGGTACAAGAAGTACTTTAGCAACTCTCTGGCAAGTAAGCGATCGCTCTACCGTAGAATTAATGACCCGATTCTATCAAGAATTGAGTATTTCTGGTACTAGTAAAGCAGTAGCTCTGCATCGTGCGCAACAGTATTTATTGAGCGATTCTAACTATCAATCCCCCTACTATTGGTCTCCCTATGTACTTGTAGGTAATTGGCGATAGTTTAAGCTTATCTACTCTTATAACTAAAAGTTAATCCTAAAGTAACAAAAGAGGGATAATCCAGTCAATTTTGCCACCCTAGAAAAAAATAGCCTGTAAAAACAGGCTAAATCATCATCAGAAATATCTAACTCTGGTAATTAGTTAGAGATATCCAACTCTGGTGCTAAAGACTGACTAGAGACAGTAATTGTTTCCTGGGGTGACTCTTGCGTTACTACCGCAGATTGCAAAATAGGAGTACTGGTGACGGAATCATTAGCTAAGTTAAACAGAGGATTGGATAAAATCCCTGCGAAAGAAGTAACAACTACTGAGACAATTAATCCTACTTGTAGAGGACGCATTCCTGGTAAATTCCAACGAATTGTGGGATAGTTTTTCACCGCTTCAGACATTTCATGGCGTTCTTTTACTACCATCATTTTGACCACTCGAATGTAGTAGTAAATAGAAATAACGCTAGTAATTAGACCCAACAAGACTAAGCCATAGATTCCTGCTTGCCAACCAGCCCAAAAGAGGTAAATTTTCCCAAAAAATCCCGCAAAGGGAGGAATACCACCGAGGGAAAGGAGACAAACACTCAAACCAAGAGTTAGTAAGGGGTCTTTTTGATATAAACCAGCATATTCTGAAATTTGGTCTGTTCCAGTGCGAAGAGAAAAGAGAATTACACAAGTGAATGCACCCAAATTCATGAACAGATAGATTAACAGATAGAAAATCATACTGGAATAACCTGCATCTGTACCAGCGATTAAACCAATGATTACAAAACCTGCTTGAGCAATAGAAGAATAAGCCAGCATGCGTTTCATGCTAGTTTGAGCTAGAGCTACCACATTACCCAATACCATACTAAGAATAGCTAAGGCAGTAAAGATAAAGTGCCACTGTTCGGTAAGAGGGGCAAAAGCAGTAACTAGAAGACGAATTGCTAGGGCAAAACCAGCAGCTTTTGAGCCGACAGAGAGAAAAGCTACTACAGGAGTGGGAGAGCCTTCATAAACATCGGGAGTCCACTGGTGAAAGGGGACAGCGGAAATTTTGAAAGCAATACCCGCAATGACAAATACTAGAGCTATTGCCAATCCCAAAGATTGAGTACCACTGACATCGGTAATATTAGCTGAGATTGCCATGAGGTTGGTTTCTCCTCCTGATAAACCGTAGAGGAGAGATACGCCATAGAGGAAAATTCCCGAACTAGAAGCTCCAATTAGTAGATATTTTAAGGCTGCTTCGTTAGAACGAGGGTCTCGTTTCATGTACCCAGTCATCAGATAGGAAGAGATACTGAGCATTTCTAGGGAAATGAAGATGGTTACTAACTCATTGGCTCCAGAAAGAAACATTCCCCCTAGAGTCGCAGTTAGCATGATGCCAATAAATTCCGCTAGAGATGTCCCTGACTGCTGTACATAGCGGATGGACATGGGAATTGTCACCGCCGTAGAAAGGGCGATGATTCCCCTAAATACAATACTCAGATTATCGCTAGTAAAAGAATGCAAAAATCCATCGGGTTCGGGTAAATCCCAAAGGAAACAGAGAGCAACTACGGAAGTTAATAAACCTGAGATCGCAACATAGGGCAACCAACGAGCAGAACTTTTCCCCGCAATCAAATCTCCGATTAGAATAAGCATCAGGGTAATAATGATGATGCCTTCTGGCAAAATCGTCCCCGCATTTAGTTGACTGGCAATATTACTAGAAAAATCCATAGAGTTTTTTAGAATTAGAAATTATTAATTGTGAAGGCTAGGGTTTCCAGAATGTAAAAAAGCTTCACAAAGGATTGTAACCCGTAATTTATCCCTCCCTTGACGTGATCTTGATTTTTAAGTTATCAGAGAAAAAGAAAGTATTGGGATAAATGTCTAGTATGGTGAAATGAAACTCAGGTGTAAACCAGATGTTTTTACTCCAAATAGGTGTGACTATCAATCAAGACGTTAATTCTTCTTATTTAAGATAAACATTCTTTATTCTACTCGGTTAATTATCATCTATCTATGTCAACTCTTGTTATTGTTGAATCTCCAACCAAAGCTCGTACTATCCGCAACTATTTGCCCAATAGTTATCAGGTAGAAGCCTCTATGGGTCATGTGCGGGATTTACCTTCTAAGGCGGATGAAATTCCTGCTGCGTATAAGGAAAAGCCTTGGAAAAATTTGGCGGTAGATGTGGAAAATGATTTTAAACCCATCTATGTGATTCCTAAGACCAAAAAAAAGGTAGTTCAAGAGCTAAAAGACGCTCTAAAGAAGGCAGACGAGTTAATTCTGGCAACAGATGAAGACCGAGAAGGAGAAAGCATTAGTTGGCATTTGTTAGAGATTCTCAAACCAAAAGTGCCTGTTAAACGCATGGTGTTTCACGAAATTACTCGCGAAGCAATCCAAAAAGCTTTAAATGACTGTCGAGAAGTGAATCGGGATTTGGTTCACGCCCAAGAAGCGAGAAGAATTTTAGATCGTTTGTATGGTTATACTCTTTCTCCCCTATTGTGGAAAAAAATTAAATGGGGTTTATCGGCTGGTCGTGTCCAATCTGTAGCAGTGCGGTTATTGGTTGGTAGAGAAAGAGAGCGCAGGGCTTTCCAGTCTGGAGGATATTGGGATTTAAAAGCAGTTTTAGAACACAATAAAGATTTATTTGAATCAAAACTAATTACCCTGGGAGGGAAAAAACTGGCTACAGGGGCGGATTTTGACCCCGATACGGGAAAAATTGCCCAAGGTAGAGATGTTGTCTTGCTCAATGAAACAGAAGCCCAAAACCTGCGAGATAGACTAATCGATAAAACCTGGACAGTTAGTAATCGGGAAGAAAAACCCACCAAGCGGAAACCAGCCCCACCTTTTACCACTTCTACCTTACAACAGGAATCGAACCGTAAATTGGGGATTTCTGCCCGTGAAACTATGAGTATTGCTCAAAAACTCTACGAACAGGGCTATATCACCTATATGCGTACTGATTCGGTACATCTTTCCGATGAAGCGATCGCAGCATCGAGAGCTTGTGTAGAACAAAAGTATGGGAAGGAGTATCTCAGTCCTAAACCTCGTCAATACAGCACTAAAAGTAAATCTGCTCAGGAAGCACACGAAGCAATCCGCCCTGCTGGTCAATCTTTCCGCACACCCCAGGAAACAGGATTGTCCGATAAACAATTTAAACTCTATGACCTAATTTGGAAGCGTACCGTGGCTTGTCAGATGGCAGAAGCGAGATTAACTCAAATTACGGTCAATATTGACGTAGAAGATGCAGTATTTCG
>JASJDF010000398.1 GCA_030065715.1 Xenococcaceae cyanobacterium MO_188.B19
GATGAACTAGCAATATTACCAAGAAAGACTCTAAATTATTAATCTTATCCTGTCTTCCCATTGCTTCCAATTCTTCTACTATGGCATAGGCACGGTCATATTCTTGGTGAACTAAGCAGTTTTTTAACTCTAATATTTCTTCCATAATTACTATCTTACCTAATTTTCCAAACGGCACGAGCAATTTTTTTTAGTTTAATTAAACTGACCGTTAAGGAAAATACTGTAAGTTGCCAGTAGGTTATAATGCTGACTTTCCACATGGGATAATTACGAGCTATCAAATGACTACGATGTAAAAGAATATCATGCAACCAATCTTGATACTCTTCCCATTCTTTAGGTGATTTCCTAGCTACAATTTGAGCAATATTATCTGCTAATTTAACTTCTCCTTGAACTCTAAGATAGGAATTGGTTTTAGTTTTACGGCGTTTTATGTATGCGATCGCAGTAAACAATAAAATCACAACAAATAAAATAATACTGATACTTATAGCAATAATTGTAGAAAATCCTAACTGGATTAAAATACCAGCTAATATGCCCAAAATAACTAGCAGTACAGTTTCAAAAGTGAGATAAATTACGGCATTTTTTAAGACTCTTAAGACAGCGAGAAGTTTTTTAAAGATTGCAGTAATCATAAATCAATTTACCAAGATGGTTGTAAATTTTGTAAGGTTGCTAGAAATTGTTGTTTTTGTTTGATCGCTTGCAACCCGTTGCCAGTAATTTTGTAATAGCGTCGTCTTGCCCCTGTGGTTTCTTCTGGAGTTTCATCTCCCCAACGGGATGTAACAAATCCTCGCTTTTCTAACTTTCTGAGGGTGGGGTAAAGGGAGCCAAAGCTAATAGTTTTTTTGCCTTTACTAGCTTCTGAGATCGCATTTATGATTTCTAGTCCGTAACGTTCTTGGAACATTAACGTATTTAAGATAATTTCTTCATTCAAAGTTAAATCAAGAATTCCATTTGAGTTTTTGCCTGGCATAAAATGCCCTCACTATATCTATCTTTTAATAGTATATCTAAAAAACGATATACTTCTAAAAATTATAGTAGAGATAATTTATGTTGAGGGCGCAAATTTCTTGCGCCCCACAGCATTTTATTTAATCCAAACGGTTTTGATATTTACAAACTCCTGAATTCCTTGAATACTCAACTCCCTACCATAACCAGAGCGTTTAATGCCCCCAAAAGGCAAACGAGGATCGGATTTAACTAAACCATTAATAAATACTGCCCCAGCTTCTAGTTCTTTAATTAATTTTTCTTGTTCTTCAGAATTATTAGTCCATCCACTAGCACCCAAGCCAAAAGATGTACTATTAGCAAGGTCAATTGCCTCATCGAGATTTTTGACCCGAAATACCATAGCGACAGGACCAAAAAACTCTTCCTTGGCGACATCAGAATCAGGCTCGATATTAGTCAAAATAGTGGGAGGATAGAAGTTCCCATTGCTTTCTATAGATTCCCCTCCCACCAGAACCTTTGCTCCATGATCAATTGCTTTTTGAACTTGTTGTTCTATGTCTTTTAAAATAGCAGGAGTTGCCAAAGGTCCAATATCAGTATCTTCTTTCATCGGATCACCTACTTTCAAGGCTTTAAATTGAGCGATTAAAGCCTGTTCAAAGCGATCGCCAATACTTTCACTAACAATGAATCGTTTAGCAGCAATACAAGATTGTCCATTGTTCAGCATCCTTGCAGTTGTCCCTATTTTGACCGCAGCTTCAAGATCGGCAGTTTCTAAGACAATAAAAGGATCGCTTCCCCCCAATTCCAGGACAGTTTTTTTGAGGCTTTTTCCCGCAATACTAGCTAAACTTGCCCCTGCTGGTTCACTTCCTGTGAGAGTTGCAGCCTTAACTCGCTCATCCTCCACAATAGCTCCAACTTGACTAGCACCGATCAATAAAGTTTGAAATACACCTTGGGGAAAACCAGCTTCCCTGATAATAGCTTCAATTGCTAAAGCACATTGAGGCACGTTAGAAGCGTGTTTCAGAATTCCCACATTTCCTGCCATCAAAGCTGGTGCTGCAAAACGAAATACTTGCCAAAAGGGAAAATTCCAAGGCATCACAGCTAGAATCACCCCTAAGGGTTGATAACTAACGTAGCTACTACTCGCATCGGTACTAATTGCCACATCAGCCAAAAATTCAGGTGCTTTCTCACTGTAGAAACGACATACCAAAGCGCATTTTTCCACCTCTGCGATCGCGCTTTTTAAGGGTTTCCCCATTTCTAGGGTCATAATTTCAGCAAATTTAGCCTTATCTCTCTCCAAGATAGCTGCTGCCTGATTTAACCAATTACTACGGGTTGCAAAATCAGTCTTTTTGTACTTGCCAAATGCCGACTCTGCCAAAGCTAATTTAGTTTCGATTTCTGCATCCGTTAGTGGTGCAAAACTAACTACGGTTTCACCTGTTGTTGGGTTAATTGTTGCGATCGCCATAAGTTCCCCCTTACCCTAACTTACGAGTACATATGTTCAATATTTTGATACTTGTTTACTATAAACATGACCGAGCAAAAAAGATTAATGCTCTTACTAGTTTTACCGATTTCAACCTTCAATATCTCAATTGTAGAACACCTGAAACTCTTGTTTTGTAAAGATTATCTATGAAAATTGTTAAATAACCAAGCTTTTAACCTAATTTTGTCCCCTTAATGTGTGTTAAAGGCTGAAACTCTCACTCTACTATTTTTCTTGCCCACTGTTCCCTCACATGATCGAAGGGTTTAGATAATTCAGATCAAACCTGTTGTTAATCTTCCCAATCAATACAACTGCTATCTTCACAACCATAGGGATGCATAGCACATACCAAGAGATTACCGTTGTAAGCTTTTCCATGATAATGACGGCAACCAATACAAGCAGGATGGTTTTCAGGACTAGGTTTATAGGTGTTAATATCCATAAACTCTGACTCAACAAAATTACCCATTTCGTCCCAAGGAATACCATTTTCCTCTAAGTCTGAATCGTAAATGACATCGAGCATATCTTCAACACAACGCTCTATTTCACCCACCACTATTTCTTCTACTTCTTGGGTCAAATTTCCCAGAGTTTTGCCCACTTCCTCAGCCAAAAATTCCATTGTGGAAGATAGATCGTAAAAAAACTCTTCCACCTCTTCTGCTGCCTTTTCGAGCTGTTGCCACCAATCTTCCATGATCTGCTACCTACTTAGAGCCTAAAGAATACTTTTTAAACAGATGAGTGAAGTAGGATGAATTGGTAATTCATCCCTTAAACGCAAAACTTTGATTAATCTTGCTTCAGTTGTTTTAGTTCTTCTCGTAAAGATTCTACCTGCTTTTTTAACTCATCAATATTACCGTCATCGGAATTTTCTGATGGTTCATCATCAGATATGATCTCAATGCGCCGAGGAGCTTTGGTTTCCTGATTACTAGCATTTTGCCCCGATTGTTCCAGATCTAATTGTGCTTGTTTGACCAGATCATCCACAAACTTCCGAGCTTCCTCGGTGGTCATTTCACCCCTGGTAATCATTTCATCAGCTAATTTTTGTGCTTGAGTACGAAAGTCCTTAAAAGTATCTCCCGCCTTTTCTTGTGCATAAGCTGCAAAGCCAACTCCTAAATAAAATGCTTTTTTAACCACATCTTCAAATCCAGCCATCTTAATTTTCCTTTTTGCTCTCTTCTTACATCTTAGCTGGGAACTGAGTTGTTAAGTTTCATACGCTGAACTAGGCAATGGGTATAACATTAGCAGTAATGTAGAAGCAGAACCAACGTACAAAGTTACATACCCAAATTAGGTTAACTTCAAGATGTTTAGAAAGATTTTATATGCTGATTCTGGTGCTGACAATGCTCAGGATATGCTTAAATTATTGCTCGAACTTCCTGCTATTAAAAGTGCAGAATTATCTATTCTTAGGGTGGTTTCTCCTAAAACCAAGGAGGAAGAAAGTGAAGCACTCTCAAAGGCTGAAGCTAAAGTTACAGAATTAATTGCTCGCTTGGGTATAGAGACAAATCAAGCCAATATTGTCGTAGAAGAAGGAGAACCAAAAACTACGGTTTTGAAAGTAGCCAAAGAGCAAGATACTGACCTAATTATTATGGGTTCACGAGGCTTGGGTAAACTACAATCGATTCTTAGTAACTCTGTGAGTCAGTATGTTTTCCAGTTAACAGAACGATCTATGTTGCTGATAAAAGACGATATCTATGTCAAAAGAATCAAAAGAGTTATGGTTGGGGTAGATAAATCTCCTGCTTCTCAGTATGCTTTGGATATGACTTTATCTTTGTTTCAAGGCTATTCTGACGCAGAAATTTATTTAACTCGCATTAACCCAGATCTTAAACCAGGTCTACAAGTATCTCCTGAAGACATAGCAAATAACCCGATTTTAAGTGCTGCTGCTGCAAAAGTAAAAAGTAGAGGCATTCCTTATCGCTGTATTTTAGCTGGGGGCAGACCAGCCCAACAAATTTGCAATATTGCAGAAGATAATAATATTGACTTTATCGTATTAGGTTCCCCCGAACGTCGTCCTTCTATTGCTAAAAATCTACCTGATTTAGACCGTCTTTTAGGTAGTTCTCTGTCTGACTATGTCAGAGTTAAAGCAGAATGTCCTGTTTTGTTAGCCAGACAGGAAGAATAACTCTTGGTTGATGGTTAATTGTTGATTAGACCTCTTGCAAAAATAATTTTAAAGTCAAAAGTTATTGGTTTTTGTCCTTAGTTATTGAGCGAAAAACTCAAGGTATTAAAGACTTCTGCAAGAGGTCTATCTAGATGAACACTAACTTTTTGAGCGGAGATGAGGTTAGAAATACCTATCAGTCAACTCTGATTGAAGCTTTTGTGATAAAGCATGACTCAGTTTATAAGCTGCTTGGGGGTATTTAGGTTCTATTTCCAGTACTCGGCGATAAGCTTCTACTGCATTATCCCATTGTTGATTAGCAGTATATTGTTCTCCTAAAGCAAAATGAGAATAGGTATCTTGGGGATTATGTTGAATCGATTTACGGTAGCACTCTATAGCTTCTTGTTTGCGATCCAGTTCCATCAGAGTTTCAGCTAGCCTATGATAGGGTTCAACAAAGTCAGGTTTGAGATTAATTGCAAACGAATAACAGTTGATCGCTCTTTGGCGATCTCCATGTTGGACTAGAGACTTGCCCAAATTAAATAAATTATCTGCATCTGCTAATTCTGGCTGGATAGTATAACCTAAATATAGCTGCTCTACTGATTCTGCTTTGTGTCCCAATTTAGCTAAAGCTTTACCTAAATTAATATGGGCTTGCCCATTGGTGGGTTCGATTTTAATCGCTTGTTTATAGGCTGCGATCGCCT
>JASJDF010000399.1 GCA_030065715.1 Xenococcaceae cyanobacterium MO_188.B19
TGAACAGCTAGCAAAGATGTTCCTTCTGTACTGATAAAACGATAAAAGGCTTCTTCTGCTGCTGCAAGTTCTAACTGTACTGTACCCAGACGTTGTTCTAAAGCCTGAATCCGATTTCTTAATTGAGACGTATTAACTAAACGACTCTGCTCAACCATTTCATTCATCAGAACAGCAAGTCTATTAACACCTTCTTCTGGAGTAGGTGAGTTTTTATATTCTAGGTTGACAACTTGAGGGGTGTCTGGTTGAGGAGAGGAGAGTTTCAATTTGCGCTCTAAGATCTCCTTCATTTGACGATTGGTTAATTCCAACGTTTCTTGAAATCTCTGTTGCACAGATGTAGAAAACAAGATATCTAAAGGAATCAGCCTTCCTTGGGCTTGTAATTCTGCTCCTGTACTTGTAAACAAAGGGGGTGGGTTACTATATGCCAGTTGTCCTCTAATTCGATAAAATGTCTTGGGTCGAGGTGGATCGGGTTGAAGAGCAAAAACAATCGAACCTCCCAAGAATAGCAGGAATATACCTATGCCTAATAATTTATTTTGTTCCCAAGAGAAGAGAAAACGTTTTAAAATCGGCGGAGTCATAGTGATGCCAAGGATTGATACAGCATTAAGTTATTAGAGATTAATCTTGAAGATATAGATAATGTCAAGATAGAGGATTATATTTAGCCTAATCGTTAATCTAAGAAAAAATCAAAGAAACGTCTAAAACCCAAAAAGGTTGCAATAGGCTGAGTAATGACCGTGAAGGCATTAAAGACTTTACCTAATAAAGTACGGCTCACCACAATAACGTCTTCATCTTGTAACAAGACATTTTGAGAAATTTCTCCTTTGATCACTTTGCGAGTGTCTAATTCTTGAGTAACGATCCCTTTAGTTTGAGGATCGAAACGTAATAAAGCAACATCCTCATCAACCAATAAGGCATCTTCAGGAGGTAAAGAAGCTACTACATCGATAAATGTACTGCCACTGGGTAAGGATAGGTTACGGAGTGCTGTTCCTGTGCCACTTGGTAATAGAACTCGAACTGTGATTACTTGTTGAGGCAAAGTGCTTCTAGCAACTAAACTGCGGTCATAATCTCGGTCATCTCCGACTTGGAGATCGGAGACGATAATCACATCCCCTCCTTGTAATAAAGGTGAGGGAATTTCTTTCCCTGTCAGTAGAGGAGTATAAAGATCGATTTCCTGCTCAATGATTGTTCCATCCACCAAGGTACGACGTAAAATAATCGAGCGTAAATCCGCCTGCTGGGTTGTGCCTCCTGCAGTTTGTAGCACTACATTAAGGGGAGAACCAGATTGGAAGTTATAAAAGCCTGGTCGAGATACTTCTCCTAGAATGCTAATCTGAGCAGGACGAGTGCCAGTTAGAGCAACTAGTACCTCTGGTTGTTCTCGCAGATATTTTTGTCCGAGTTCATAAGCAATTTTTGCTTCTGCTTCTGAAGTGCTAAGTCCCTTGAGAGAAACTCTTCCTAGAATGGGCATTACTACATTGCCTTCTTCATCTACATTTCCAGCTGCGCTAAATTCAGGAAACCGAAGAACAGAAATATTAATTCCATCCCCTGTATCTAAACGATAAATATCAAACTGTCCCACAGAATTGATTCTATCCAAGTTGGGAGGAGGATTTTCTCTACCAAAGGTGGAAGGGGTAGGTTTGATACGAGGAGTGAATGTCGGATCTGGTTTGGCGTCTTTAGGTAGTTTGATTAAGTTTTGACTGTAGCTAGGACTAATAACTAGACCATAGTTTACGGTACATGATAAAACTGTTAATATTAGGGCTTTATTAAGAGACATTGAAAACATTTTCCTTAAAGTTAGCTTGAATTTCTCTAACTAAAGATTGGGCTTGGGATTTAGCTTCCTCTTTTTCCCCTAGAGGTTTGATGGGGATTCTCAAACAGACAGCTATCCAGGGTAATCTGCGATCGCGTAATTGAGCAAATTGATCTCCCAAAAACCATATACTAGGAGAATAGTGACCACTATTGGGAAAAGCGTACCATTGAACAACCGCAAAAGTCTGTTGTTGATTCCAAGCACGAAAAAAACGTGCCTTGACGATATTACCTGATTCTAGTTCTACTTTTAGATCGCTTAATGAATCTCTTTTCCATCTTTCTAATCCATCAATATCTAACCATTCCACATAGGGTTTATCAAGATAATAGGTTTGAGGTAACAGCAGCAATACAATAGGCTTAGTTTTTGCTTGTTGGATACTTTGAGCTGACCATTTATTTCCTCCGATTTTTACTTGTTGTTGTTGCTTAGTTTGCCAACTATCAAGATCTATCCCTGATGTTTGCAAACCTCTCATCTGTCCAACGTTCACTATCTTTGGTAAATCAGACCATTGCCAATCACCTCCTTGGAGATAACCTGGTAATGCACCTAAAATAATAGCTATCAATAAAAAAACTATTACAATAGTACGAGTTATTATTTGTCTTGTAGAATATCCTAACCAATTAATTTTTTTTTGAACCGTTACTTTTTCGGACTTAATCATTTGTAATCTATCTCAGATTTATCAACCTGGTTTTTCTCTCGATCTAAAAAGTTAAGTAATAAAACTATTGAACCTAACATTAGTGAAGAATAGACATCTCCTCCCCAACTATCGTGTAACCAGTGGAATAGTTCATCCTGAGCAGTTCCGTGAAAAAATGTCAGTAATGTATTACGGATAATATTAGCAGTAACACTAAGAATAATAGCTCCTATCAAAAGTATTGATGCTTTCTGTTTATTTCTGTGATTATCTGTCCAATACAGTAACATTAACGAGACATAAATACTGGTAAATAACATTTTTAACCCTGCACAATAGGGAGCTACTTCAACCAGTCTTTCTCCTACTGCCAAATAAATTTCTTGTACACTGACATCAATACCAAACTGAATTAGGATGAATGCTGCTGTTGTTGCAATAAATTTCTGTAGGGGTAAAGTCAAGGGAGTTATTAAGTAAGGCAGAGAATTAGGAGTTGCTAATAATACTAATATCAGAGGAAAACCTAATAGTTTTAAGCCTGGTAAACCCTTAATCCAAAAACAAATGCCAATTAAAATAATCGGGAGAGATAAATTAACTAATTCAGATACTCCTGTTAGATAAAATAAGATAGCAATAGATAAAAAAAATCCCCCCCAAGGGTTAGTTGTATTTTCCAGTCTTTGCCATTGTTTTCTTTTGAGCCAAGTGATATAAACTGCAAAAGGCAATCCAATCATTCCATGACTAAAATATTCATGTTCGATACTGATACTTTTATTAAGCCAGCCATCGTACCAGTGGATTACTAAAGGCGCATAAAGAATTATTAACAATCCGATAATAAGATACTCAAAAAGCTTTCCTTCAAGATAGTTCAGCTTTCTCGTAGTTTCCATGATGATGTTAAAAAAATTTAATAGGGTGTTTATATGTTATCAGTAAGACGATTATAATAAACTAGTGATAACAAAAATGTTTCAATCATAGCTCTTTTGATGCTTGTGAGTTAGGTTACTTAATAGTCTGGTACATGGTTAAGAAAGGGAATAGCTAGTAAATAGTAGGTAGTATTTAAATAATTATGCTTGGGTACCTAAAACTAGTCTTGAGCTATTTTAGTAAATAAAAACACGTCATCTTGCTGAAAATTCAGTATAAAGTCTTGAGATTGAGTTAATTTGGATAGCAAATTATCAACTGACTCAGGAGAAATGTTTGATTGATAATGTCTGCTATTAATAATTACATATTGAAATTGACTTAGATCGGATTCAGCAATATTATTATCAATAATTTTAATTACTGAACGATGGCTTAGATGGGGGATAACTTTAGCAGGAGCTAAAACAGCTTCTTTAGTAGTAATGTGGGAAATTGCGATTCTAGTAGCTACTTGAGTATCTATCGATTGAAGATATTTAGAGCCAAAGTAGCCGATTTTACCTAAAGCCAGCCAAGCAATTAAAGACCAAACAATAATCCCTTTTTGACTTCTTATTAAACCACCGCCAACGGCTAAATTTGAAATTACAGCTACTAATAAAAAAGGTAAAATAGGTAGAGAATATTGATGAATTAAATCTTTTTGTAATTGATAATCAGTTAATAAATTTAAAAATAATATAGGCATCGCTCCAATCATTGGACTGAGATGTTTGAGTGATAATCCCCACAAAAAGGGAGCGAATAATAAAATTAAATACCATAAATTATCTAAAGTAAAAACACGCCCTAAAACTAATCCAGGCTGAAAAATTAAATTAGTAGCAATTTCAGATAGAGAATTCCCTAAAAAATCATATCTTCCTACAGCAGCAACTTCTTCACCACTAAAGGTAGGAATAATTAACTGAGTGGCGATAATAAACCAGATCGTACCAAGAAAAATTGCCAACACACCATAAAAATGTTTTTTCTCTGTCATCAGTAACCATAGTCCCATTCCCACTACAGTTAAACCTAAAACCGCCTTGCAGCCTAGAATAATAATAATTGAGCCAATAAAACACCAAAGTTTTTCGGCTCTTGTTGCCCATATAGCTAATAAAATAAA
Organism: Xenococcaceae cyanobacterium MO_188.B19; assembly: GCA_030065715.1. GTDB lineage: Bacteria > Cyanobacteriota > Cyanobacteriia > Cyanobacteriales > Xenococcaceae > JASJCP01. Next base: position 4,585 of record JASJDF010000399.1, read on the forward strand.
AGGAATAGCAATTACTTCGGGATGAAAATCAAATAGATTGGCGTTGAAAACTACAGGATACAACAAATATGCGATCGCAATACCATAGGCTTGAGAACGATTCAAACCAGCTTGAATAGCCAAATACCAAGTAGGAAATGCTCCTGAAGCCAAAGTTAATGCTTGAATTGCAAATAGCCAATGAACATCTCCATGAATTTTATATAATCCAGCCAAAGGATAGAGAATCCAAGCAGCATGATCTCCTAAAATATGTAAACCGCGAAAACTTACAAAAGGCTCTTTTCCTTGGCTAATCAAATAAATAGCATTATCAAAAATCCCTAGATCGAAAGCAGTGGATTGAAATAGAGCGTGACGCAAACTGCTACAGATAAATAATACAATAGCAGCAATGAAAACGATTCTTACTAAAGGAAATTGAACAAATTTATGCACTTTGGACTAATTATAGGAATCGATAATTTGTAATGTGTAAGATGAATCCTATCAATATTTTATTTGTTTGTTCAAAAAATAAATGGCGTAGTCCTACTGCTGAAGCTATATATCGTAACGACTCTCGTTTAAATGTTAGATCTGCTGGAACAAGTACTAGTGCTAGAAAAACTATTTCAGAAATAGATATTAACTGGGCTGATTTAATCCTAGTTATGGAAAATAAGCATAAAAAAAGAATCACTACAGAGTATAGTTATTTACATTTACCACAAATTATTGTTTTAGATATTGCTGATGAGTATAAATATATGGATGAAGACTTAATTTTAATAATTGAAGATAGTGTAGAAAAT
>JASJDF010000400.1 GCA_030065715.1 Xenococcaceae cyanobacterium MO_188.B19
TATCGTTTTGTTGAATGGCTCAACCAAAATCGGCACGTATTTGCAGCTTACAAAGCGAGTTGTGGCTTTGTTTGGGCTTAAATTTTGTTTAAGTACCGTTAAGAGACTTTATTTCTAATATTTCGGGTTTGTTCTAAGATTTGTTCTACATCTTCACTAGAGAGACGCTGAACATAATTAATTTTAACTTCTTCTAAAAAGTCCACCAGTAAAGCTTCTATTTGAGTCAAACTTTTTTGAGCTTTGATTTCTGTAGTAAAAGACTGACTAATATTGGCAAATAAACTATTGAGCAATTTTTCAAACTGTTCGTCTTCTTGCAAAATTGCTTGTAAGGTATTTGACAAAACTTCGTAGCTTTGAGTTACTAATTGTTGCGTTATGCTAGTGATAATGCGATCGCCTCCAGGTAAAATCCGCAATCCTTGATAAGCAGTAGTTTGAGCCAAAGCTTTCTTGATACTGTATTGTAATAAAATTTCTGCCTCTGGTTGAATTGCTGGTAAAACGCGATTTACAATTGTTTGGGCTAATATTTTGATTATTTCCGCAGTTTCATTAATATTATTCAGATCAATATAAGAATTATTCTTGTTTGACTCTACTAGTTTCCCAATATCTCCTTGACTAATAGAAGTTTGAATTTGATTGATCAAGCGAATAGTCACAACTTCCGTAACATCTTCAGCAATTCCTGCCACAATCCCCTGACTAATTTGTTTTTGCACAGCTATCAAACTGATAATACGAGCTTGATTTAAACGAACAGTTATAGGAACAATTCGCAACCATCGCCATAAGGGAAAAACAAAGAAAAGATCGTACCAACGCCACAGCATTGCATCCCGCCAACTAATTGCTGTGCGAGTACGACTAATATACCAAGTACGAGCTAGAAACTCTAAACCAAACAGCACTCCAAAAGGAAAATCAATATAGCCAAAATTATCAATATAACCACCGTTTTCTCCAATATGGCGGTAATAATTAGTAGCGATTAGCGGCTTAATTTCTCGGTTGTAAAAATTATATTCTTCTCCCCAACGGCTTTCTAAATGTTCCACAGTCCAAAATTGCCAAAAAGCTTGTTTAGAAGATTTTTCTTCATTGGGAAGATGTTCTCGCATAATATTTTTAATTCTTTCGAGATTTCCCGATTTTCCTGCTTCAGCAAAAGGATCGTTTTGAATCATCTCTATGCTACGAAGGCGCAAGTCTCCTACAATATTTTTAACGACAGGACTATCCCATTCATTAGTAACTAATTCTTGTTTAAGTTCATCTACTTTAGAGATATACTGTTCAGTCTTACGATGGGGAACAATTCCTTTGACATCATCATATTGAAGAATAATTCTAGACAATCTAACTGGAATTAAATCTAACTTAATTCCCTCTGTTTTAATATAAGCCGATCTAATTGCACCTAATTTAACTTGACCATTTAGCCAAAAGTCTCGTAAAGGAACATAGGTAAAATCAAAAATTACTAACAAAAAATTAATAATGGCAATTATTGCCATTATTTTCTCAAACCATAAATTTGGCTGAGGTTTCTGATATTTATTTTTTGAACTTGATTTAAGAATAACCATAGAAGAAAGAATAATTTATCCTTTCAGATTTTCCCATGCCAACTGTATCCGAGCGGAAATTGCGGTTTCTACTTCACTATCCCTCATTTCTTGGAATCTTAATTTGATTTGTTCTAAAAACTCAGGTTGAATTGTACCCACTGTTTGACCCAAAGATTCTAAACCTACCACAGCAGCATAGCGCACCACCCATTCTCCATCATTAGTTGCCAAAAGCATAGTTTTTAAAGCTTCTTGTTGTCTGGGGACAATTTGTTGTGGGGGTAATTTTGACCAGCGAATAATTCCTAAACCCCTCACAGCAGCACGACGCACGCTTTGAGAAAAATCTGTTACCGCAGCTTTGAGTAATAAGTCTAAAGCAATGGGGTCACCAATACCAGCAAAAGCCCGAATTGACCAAGCTCTAGCACCATAATTATAATCATCAAGACTATCCATCAGATAAGGTACGGCTGGCTCTCCCAGTTTAATTAACCCTTCTACTGCTGCAACTGCTGCACCTGGGTTATTAAAGCCTAGAACTTCGATAAGAGTTGGTATAGCAGATTCTGAACCAGCATCAGCTAGATTTTCTACCGCTTCTAGTAGTGTGTCAGCAGAATCAGCTTTATTTACCGCTTCTATTAGTTCAGCAACTTCTCTCATCTTTTTTTAGGGTTTTACTGTAACAATATTTATCGATCAATTTTCTCTCAAAAATTCTATCTTTAATGTCGAGAGAGGACTCTCGCTTTTACCGAACACATAATCAATCTGTGTGGAAGTTAGCATTGCTCCTTACTAGTCCAAAGGATTTAGTGCCTTGCGAAAAATAATCTTATCATCCCCTGCTTTGTAAAATTCACGAATTCTTGCTTCTTGATTGTAGCCGTGCTTGCGGTAAAATTCTCTTGTACGATCAAAGTTCGGCAGTCCAGAAGTTTCCACCAATAGTATTCGTTCCCCCCTTGCTGTTAAGGCTTCTTCTACATATTGTAAGAGTTTCCCTCCCCATCCTTCTCCCTGACGATCTGGATGAACAGCAATAAAGTATAGATTCCACGTACCACAAGCATAAGGTTCTGGTGCGTAATATGCGACTCCAATTGGTTCGCCATCATCATAGGTAATCCAGAAGTGATTATGACCTAGGTTGCCATCGAAGTATTCTGTCAACATACCAACGAATTCTTCAAGTTCTTGGGGACTAAATAGATCCACTGCACTAGCAATACCAATTAGAGCTTTTTTGTCATCGGGAGTAACAGAGCGAATCATGAAAAGCTTTGTCAGTTTAATTTAGAGGGATCAGGCATATTGTATCTTGTTTAGCATCATTGAACAGGCTAGAAATCCACTCAATAAAAACTATTGAAATTATGAGGTGCTGACTTAGAGAAAATGACAAAATTTTTCCAATCAACAATTAAGTATGTAATTATTATTATTTTTAGCTTAACTTTTACCTTAACTTTCTCTCCCAAGAGTTATGGACAAATTCCTTTATTTATGCCGTCAAGTAATAATCAACAAAATGAATCTCTTCCTTGGGATTTAAATAAAGCTTATCCTTGTGGCAAATTTTGGTGTAGTGACATTTACATCTATGATTTTGATCCCGACGTTGAAAATCAACGTGCCATACTTACTCCTGAATTAACAGTAACAGCATTAAAAGAGCCTAATCAATCGAACATTGAAGTTGCCACAATAGTAGAAGAGCGAGGGGAATTGGTGCAACGAGTTTTTCAACAAATTTTTGAAGATATTGTGAGTGGAAAAACTATTACTGAAGTTCCTTACACCCCAGAATGGCGATTTTGGCTGCCCAGAACTATCAAATCTCTGCATCCTTGGACCCCTCAGATTAAAGTAGACATTGAAAATCAAGAAACAGTGATCTATGTGCCAGATCAATCGGAGTTAGGATTACCTTCACAAACAATTGTCAAGATAACTGATTTTGATGCTCAAGCCAATGGTATGACAAAAGAAGAATTAGCTGAGGCTTGGCAAAGTAGCATTAGTTCATCCTTTTCCAATGCCCTTTGGGGACATGAATTAAATCTACAGCATCCCACTTGGCGTTGGAGAATCTCCGCTGCAATTATGGGGATAACGCTAACAATTATCTGGTTGATTCATTTAATCCGTAGTTTCCTGCGAAAATGGAATCATAAATTGCGACGCAGACTGGAAGAATTTACTGATGCCCTAACTGTTGATCCTGAAGCCACATCTTCTCCAAATATAGAAATAGAAAAGAATATCAACGATATTTTAGATGACTCAGATGAGTCAGATGACTTAGAGTCAAGGGAAACTGAGATATCTGAGCCAAATGATACTCCAGTAGAACCAGTTAAAACAAAAGTATCACCCCTTTCCATCTCAAGCAAGCTTTTGAGTTTATTTCAGAAACAGAATCAGGAGAATAAGTGGCTGGTTGGTAAGTTTAACATTTCTGCACCCAAGCGTTTTTTGCAGCATCAAACTCTGATTAAACAAAAAAGAAATTTCTGTCAACTACTTCTAAGACTGATGTTGAATTTAGAAATATTCCTTTTAGCTGTTGGTTTAACCATAATTGTTTATGTATTTCGTACAACCCGCTTTTTCTCAATTTATTTGATCCGAGAAACTATAATTTTGATTTTTCTTTGGTCAGGGTTAATCTTGGTTGATAAACTTGGAGATTTCATTATCGATTATTGGCTGAATCGTTGGGCAAGTGAAGCACAATTAGCCAATTCAACTTCCAATCGTCATACTCTTAGAGCCAATACTTATTCAAGAGTTCTTAAACGAGGCACCAGTTTTTTTATTACTACTTTGGGATTGTATGTAAGTATCTGGTTACTTGGTTTTAATCCCTCTGTCTTGGCTAGTGCCGGGGTTGTTGCGGTTGCCATAGCTTTTCTATCCCGTAGTTTACTCGAAGATATCATCAGTGGGATTGTAATTTTATCTACGGATCGCTATGCTCTTGGAGATGTGGTTGACTTTGGTGGGGGAATGGCAGGTTCTGTCGAAGATATAACTCTATTTGTCACTTCCCTACGTAATCTTGACGGACAGTTAATTTCGCTCCCTAATCGCAATATTGAATCTGTGATCAACAATACCAAAAATTGGTCTAGGGTTAACTTTACTATTAGAATCGCCTGGAAGCAAGATATCAATAATGCCATAAAGGTGATGACTGAAGTGGCAACCAAAATGCAAAGTGAGCCTCTATGGCAAGAAAAATTTCTCGAACCTGCTGAAATTTTAGGAGTTGATGAAATATCTTATAAAGGTATTCTGATTCGGATCATCATTAAAACTCAACCCAGTCAACAATGGAGTGTAGGTCGAGAATTTCGCTTGCGAGTTAAACAAGCTCTAGATCAAGCAGGCATCTCTGTGGCTCTGCCTCGTCATCAAATTCGATTAAGTAGGGAGGATCTAGAAATCGACTAAATAAACACTATCAACTAACTTGGCAGAACGAATTGTTTTATTAAGATGATGTTTAATATAATCGCGTAAAATTTTTTCAACAGTAATCCAAGACTCATCTAAAGAAAAACCAGGGGTAATTAGAGCAGGAATAGCAGGAAGACTGTGATTATTCAGTTGCTGCATAATTGCCACTTCCATCCCATTGATTTTACGATCTACAAAAGGCATAAAAGTTGGCTCTTCATTTTCTGATGGAGGTGCTAAATTGACTAGTCCTCCACTATCAAAGCTAAAACCTGTTAAGTATCTGGGGTTTTCTAGATTGGGGGTGAGAGATTTTTGAGTTCGACAACAA
>JASJDF010000401.1 GCA_030065715.1 Xenococcaceae cyanobacterium MO_188.B19
GCAGCTTCCATATAACAACGCTGAAGTACTGATTCTGTATCTCCCAGAGGATTACGCATAGCTGTCACATTACCAGTTACAGCACAGTCACCAAAGGAAACTAAAATTGAGGAGCGATCGCGTACTTTTTTAATCAATTCCAGATTATCTTCATTAGCTACCGCACCTTCTACTAATACCACATCCACACCTTCAGGATATTCCTTAATATCAGCCAAAGGACTATAGACTAGATCTACCTGTGCCGCCAAATCAAATAGCCATTCATCTAAATCTAAAAAGGACATATGACAGCCAGAACAACCACCGAGCCATACTGTTGCAAGTTTGATTTTGTTCATTGTTAGTTGGTGAGTAGTTAGTAGTTAATAGTTAGTAGCTAGTAGTATTTAACAAACAAGTTGAAAGTCAGCAGGAAGTTTTTGGCTTCCATCAGGATTTTTTGCTGCTACTTCTTGCCATTCTTTAACTATTGTTTTGGGTATTTGGAGATGGGTCAATTTACCATTTTCTAAAGGAATTTCTAGCAAAACTGACTCTGTTGGTAGCTGTGGCAGGATTTTTTTGAGGTTATATTGTCCAATACTGGGTAAAGGTGATTTGCCCAAAAATATATTAGATACTTCATAGTGATGATCGCTATCAGTGCTAATTATTAGAGGTTTTTGTGGCTGAATTTTAAGAGAACTAGATATTCCCGACAATCTCAGATTTAAAGAGGTATCTTGGGCAGAATTAACTTGAGTAAACAACAGTACTTCCCATTTATGACCTGCTTCATCATTTAATACTTGTTCCGAACGACAATGGGTATGTCCTGGGGCAATATCTGTTTCCGTAATAGTGGCAATGGCGGGTTTAATAGTTAACAGAGCAATAATCAAAAAGAAAATCAGGGTCATAATTACAAAACCAATTCCCCATTCCAAATCATGTAAAAGATGACGCAACATTATAACTCACCTCCTTAGTTTAATTGCCCACTAATTACTAACTATTTAAAACAACCATTCCCTGTTCTTTCTGGCAGTAGTAATAAATTCTAGTTTGGAACGTTCCTTAGTCATTTCTCCCACTGTCGAACCCTGAGCAAAAATTGCTCCTGTAGGACAAGCCATCATACATTTTCCACAGGAAGTGCAGCTATTAGAAGTACCCCAAGGTTGATTGAGATCCGTAATCACATGGGAATTATGTCCCCTACCTGCCATATCCCAAGTATGTGCGCCTTCAATTTCATCACATACTCTGACACAGCGAGTACAGAGAACACAACGATTATGATCGATGCCAAAGCGATCATGGGATAAATCGACCTTTCTTTGGGGAAACTGATAGGCTAAACTGACATGATCCATGCCCATTCCTACTGCTAAATTTTGCAACTCGCAGTTACCATTAGACACGCACACAGAACAAATGTGATTGCCTTCAGCGAATAGCAGTTCGATAATGGTGCGACGATATTTCTGTAACCTTTCGCTGTTAGTCTGGATTTCCATCCCTTCAGCCACTTTCGTCACACAAGCGGGTTGGAGTTTATTACTACCTGCAATCTCAACTAAGCACAAGCGACAAGCACCAATATCTGAGACTCCTTCTAGATGGCAGAGGGTGGGAATAGGAATACCTGCATCTTTGGCTGCATCTAATATAGTTTCGGATTCTCTAGCACTAATTAGGCGATCATTAATAGTTAGGGTTTTAACTGCCACAGTCTTTATTTATTACTTCTAGGATCGTTTATAGGTTAAAAGTTTGAGAAAGTTGTGAGGGTTATTGGTTGGTGGTTAGTGGTTAGTTGTTAGTTGTTTTACTCCTTACTCATGAATGAATAGTTGTGCGAACATCTCGATAAATCCGAATCAATCCGACAAAAACAGGAAAAAACTCTAGTCTCCCTAAGAACATTCCTGTTATTTCTGTCCATAACAATTCTACTGGTGCATTGGCAGAAGTTACACCCACTGATAAACCTACGGTACTGAGGACACTGGCATATTCAAATAAACTCTCTGGTAAAGAGTAGCCATAGGCAGTAATAATTGCACTACCAGTGAGATAAGTGACCAAATATAAAAAGACAAACATACTGATCTGTCGTAATTCGCGATCGCTTAAAAAATGCTGAGTTTCTCCTTGCCACACATCAGGTTCGGTAATAGCATCTTTAGGTAATAATTGTCGTCGCACTTCCCAAATTACACCCCGATAAAGGGCATAGATGCGAAACTGCTTCATTCCTCCTGCGGTAGCACCTGTACCACCACCAATCAGCATCAGAACAATTAAGATTAACCAGCCAATACTATTCCAGTTGCTATAGCTAACAGTAGAAAAGCCTGATGTGGAAAGGGCAGTAATAGTTTCAAAAATGGCTACTCGTATTGATTTACCTACAGTGGGATAGATATGGCTCGTGACTCCTAGACCCAGGATAATGATCGATAAAGGTACAATTACAGCTTGTAATCTGATTTCGCTGTTGGGGAATAAGTTGGAAAACTTACCTGTTAGTAAGAGATAACTGGTTAAGAAATTCAAAGTTCCTAACAACATCAAAACAATAGTTACAGTCTCAATTAGGGGACTATCCCAATAACCAAAGGAGTCAGCATGAGTAGAAAATCCTCCTGTAGATAAAGCAGCAAAAGCATGATTAATAGCATCAAACCAACTCATTCCTGCTAGTCTCAGGGCAACAATACCTACTGCTACATAACCACTATAAATATTTAAAACCAACTTAGCGGATTGTCGCATATTGGGGACTAATTGCTCGCTACGCCCTTCCGCAGCAGCAATACCCACACCGGCAGAGGCAATAATCGTACCTAGAGCCAAAATCGCAAAGCCTGCACCACCCACTAATTGAATGGTACTGCGATAGAGCAAAATTAGATGAGATGCTTGACTAACATCGATTACCGATAAACCAGTTGTCGTCCAACCGCTGGTAGATTCAAATACGGCTTGAGTGAAATTTAACCCACTGATAGTGATAAAAGGAATTGTGCCAGAAGCGATCGCAATTATCCAAGATAAAACCACAATAATTGTTCCATCTTGTAGGGTCAAACTGTTGGAGGAATTTTTTAGTTTCAACCAAAGTAATAAACCAATGATCGCTAAAATAAAACCAGGAATCAAAAAACCCCAAGCTAGTTTAATTTCTTCTGGATAAGCTAATAAAGCAATTAAGGGAAAGAGGATTGTTACGCCAGCGATCGCAGAAATCAATCCTGTGTAAGCAAAAATAGTTTGATATTTCTGTTTCAGCCAATTTTGATTCTGCACTCTCTACTCTACTTTTCCTGTTAATACTTCTAACAGTTGGTCGTAATTTTCTGGCTGACTGATCAAAATTAAGCGATCTCCAACTTCTAAATGACTCCAACCACGAGGGACAAATGCTTGACCTTGTCGAATGATACAGGCAATTAAAGCTCCTGCTGGTAAATCTAGATTCTGGAGGCTTTTTTCTACCGCAGGACTATCTTCATTGAGAATAACTTCGGTAACGCCAATTTGACCGCGATCAACTGCAAAAAAATTGGTAATATCTTCAAAATCAGCTCGTTTTTTAATTAGGTTAGCCAGAATCTGAGTTGCCGAAAAAGCAACACTAATTCTCATTTGCTCGAAAAATTGTTGATGGGCAGGATCATGGACTAGAGCTATAGTACGAGGTACGCCGTAATGCTGTTGAGCAATTTGGCAAGCTACTAAATTATCTTCGTCGTGAGCAGTCAAAGCCAAAATCAGATCGGCTTTTTCGGCTTCTGCTTCTTTGAGAATAGTGGGATGAGTGCCATCTCCGATGATAACTGTAGCTTTGATTTGATGGGAGAACTTTCTCGCTGTGACTGGATCACAATTGATAATTGTTACTTGATGCTTTTCTGCAACAAATTTTTTGCTCAAAAAGTAAACTAAATTATCATCCCCAATTAAAATAATCCTCATCACATATATTCCCCTAACCACTTTACAGCCATATAATGCTTCTACAGACGTAGCATGCTACGTCTCTAACTATTAATATTTAACTGCTCTTGGAGAGTTTTTAAAAAAGCTACTGCGGAAATTTTGGTGGTAGTAATAGTGGTTAAACCCAACTTTTGAGAGATTTCCTCTCGTGCAGGATCGAGAATGCGAGTTAAGACAATAGGAACCTTAAAAACAGTCTTAGCTAACTGGGACACCATAATATTGAGATTATCTTTACCAGTTACTGCGATCGCAACCTGGGCTTTATCTAACTTGGCTGCTTGTAAAACATTCATTTCTGCTGTATTTCCTGTAATAGGAAAACCACTAAATTCTTCACTCAGATGGTTGAATGTTGAATTATCTTGATCAATAACCACCACTTTATGACCCTGTTTACTAAAATTGCTGGCTAAAATTGACCCTAATCTACCACACCCAATGACAGCAATATAGAGAGATTTTTTCATCAAAAATAGAGTTGGTAAGGGAAGTTCGGATACCCCTATCGCATTTATGTATGGGGACGTGCTGTATAAACGCCTGGGGTTTCCCCAGGCGACAAGCACTCAGGAGAACTTCCCTTACACAAACAGCAGCCCGATAGGGCTTCTATAGATTAGAAACCGTAAAGATATCCGTCCTTCTTCTGAACAATGCTGCAATATTTGTAATTAATTCCTTGTACCGTTTGTGCAACAGTTTTGATGTTAAATGAACCAGTTGAACGGATGGCAACCTTACCCAAGTAAGAACCAATTTTCTTACCCTTAGTGACTACAGCTTTGACAATATCGCCAGTCTGAAAACCCTTGACCGACTTAATCAGCGCAGATTTCCTAACGAGTTGCAACGCTTTATTCCTTCGAGGGAAACCATACTTATCAACGTGGATTACTTGTCTGCTGCCATGCCCAGCGCATTTAATCAGCAATGGTTGCTTAGTCAATATTTCCAATTTAGGAGTATTGCCAACACAGGCAGCGTCTAACCAATGAGTTTTGTTAAGCCCTTGCTGAGAGCGATTAAACTTAGTTTGTCCACCTGTCCCAATGGCTACAGGTACTCCAGTTTCTTTAAGGGCATTAAACAGTTTCCATCTAGTAGCGTTAACCGCAGCAGCATCTTTAAGAGGTGCTTTGGCCTGGGCTAATACTCTTTTAAGTACTGATGGTGAACCCGCTAGAAACTCTTTGATATCTAGATTAGATTTAGCTTGATTACAAGGAACGCAAGCTATAGCTAAATTGCTTAGTCTGTTTGACCCCGATCTAGATTTAGGAACTATATGTTCCACTTCTAATGGAACGTTTTTTGCGCCACAATAAGCACAAGTTCTGTTCCATTTTTCGAGCAAATATTCTCGCACCTCGTATTGATA
>JASJDF010000013.1 GCA_030065715.1 Xenococcaceae cyanobacterium MO_188.B19
GTTCTGAGAGTCTTAATTCTGGATTCTTTAGTATCTTTATTACTCATGCTGCCCCCTGTAAAGATGCGATAATCTTGTCTAGTTGGTCAGCTTGTTTGCCAAATTGTTCTACCAAAACATCTTGACCTGCTGCTAAAGCTTGAGATTGTTTGCCTCGTAACTCATCACGAGTTTTAATGTATTGCGGTAATTTCTCTGTTGTAGCAACGAAATTACCGCAGGTATAACAAGCTCTAAATTTATCGCAGTCTTGGTCTAAATCCAGTCCGCAATAGCCATAAATAGGAGTATTGATGTGAGTACCAGATAGTTCTAATTTGTGTGCTTGTGGCTTTTCCCAGAATGATTTAGGGAAAGATTCATAAGATACGCGATGACCTTCGTTATTGACTAATGCTTTTTGAATATGACCTGCTTCTTGTTCTATGAGGTCGCAGCTAACTTTCGTGTAATAGGTGCTAGTAGTAGCAAAATGTTTGTGACCAGCCCACGCACTGACTACAGCTAAATCATGTCCTTGCTCGAATAGTTGAGTTAAGCGAGTTGTTCTAAGGTTTTTTAGTGAAAATTTTGCTGGCTGACCATTTTCATCACGAATATCCTGAATTTTGATTAAAGTACGAATACTCTTTGTTAAAGGATCTTTGTTATTAGATGGAAGAACTTTTTTGATTGGTTTTATATTCAGGGGTAATACTTTAGTAGTTGATAATCCACGATAGTGACAAAATAAATATTCCCAATCCCCTCCGAAAAGATTTTGTACATACTCAATTTGCTCCTGCACTACTTTAGCAATAGTTCTACTAATAGGGATTTGGTGATAATCATCATTCTTTTTTCTTGACCAGACTAGCTTCCAGTATTGTCCTTCCTGCATTAAACAATCTTGCTTTAACAAAGCTAATTCCGAAGGACGCATAGCCGAGAAATAGCCGATAATCCACATTCGGGCAATAAAGTCAGGTAGTAAATGTAAATTTTGCTCGATTTGTTCTCGTACCCTATCTGATAATGGGTCGGGGTTTCCTCGATAGCTTTTAGGATAGTCTTCATCTCGAATAATGTCTTGGTTGATTACAAACCATCCTTTTACATTGCCTACGAAAAAGAAGTCTCGTAAACCTCCTAGTTTCTTCGTAGTTATCTTTTTTTCTTGAGATAAATAATCGAGTATTACATTACGATTAATCTGTTTAAAACCTTTAATAGTTGAGTCTCGTAAGTAGCGAGAGAAAAATCTTAGTGCCGATAAAATCTGCTTGATTGTACCATAACTCTTTTCTTCTTTACATAAGTGATAAATATATTTCTTTACCTCTTGTTTCAACCAGTTTTGACTAATTTCACCATAGTCAATAATGTAATTTAGATTATCTCTTAAATCAAAGTTAGAATTAATAGTTCTTAAATCCCATTGGTCGTCTTCCCAATTAAAATCTAAGACAGGAACAATAGCCTCATTTTTAAAACGACTAATAACACCGAATTTCAAATCTAAAGAATCGGATAGCAATTTTTGGCAATTTTTGCATTTAAATGTTTTTTTTCCATATTTATTTATCTGGCGAAAGTAAATATCTTCTGCATCACATTCAGGACAAATAAAACCTTTAATTTTGTAACCTCTATACCTATACCAAATTACTTCTTTATTTATGGGGTCAGCTATCTGTTCAATATTAATATCTAACGATTGTCGTTGCTCCTTGTTACAGGTAACACAGGAAAATATTCTTTTTTGACCCCCTTTATTGAATCCATTTAATCTCATTCCCAAAGCTTTACAGTTGGGACAAATAAACTCTCGATGATAATCCTTTTTCCAATCAATTTCTCTCATCAGTTTTCTTCTAGTCCTTGAATCCGAATTACTAAATTTTTTTGGTCACTAGCTAGTCCTTTCTTTTGCCTCACCATTCCTAAGTTCTCAGCTATTTCTAGTTCTGCTTCTACTCTTCTTAGATCCTGTTTAAGAGCTTCTAAATCATCACTAGAAGTTAGCCAATATTCGCAACTCCAACAAGCGTTAACTGTTTGGCAGGGTGACTTTAGTATTGGTCGATGACATTCTCCATACTGAGTAGTAATTTGATACATCTTTTTTCTCATCAACTCAGTAATAGGATTCTTGGGTTTATGGTTAGTTATTATTTTTCCTGTACTATCCACATATTTTGTTTCTTTTATTAATTGCTGATATTCTTCTCCTATTACTTTCTGGAGAAGATGTTTATAGTAGTTTTGCATATCAGGAGAACGGTGTCGTAGATACTTTTGAATTATTAAATCTCTCACTCCTGCATTGGTCATAACAGTAGCCACTGTTTTTCTGAATTGATGCGACCGAAAATGCCACTGAAGACCATCTTTCGTGCAAATATTATATTTTGTTGCTAATTTATTTAACTGACGATTGAAGGTTTCTGATTTCATTATTCTAGGTTTTGGTACATAATAACGACTAACATAACTACCAAATAAATTTCTGTAGCTGTCCCCAAATTGTTGCTTGATGTATTCTTGTTGCTCTTGAATTACTGCTACTAATTCCTTACAAATCGGCAATTCATCTTCAATCTGATATTTCTCAGTGAGGAATCTTAGTCGCCACTGCTTGCCTCTTTGACGGAAACAATTTAAAGGAAGATTCAGTAATTCTCCTATTCTTAAACCAGTTGCCCTGATTATTATGACCATTCGTTGTAATTCTTCTGGAAGATGATTGAGACACTCATCCAATTGTTGCCATACTTCTTCAGGTATGTATTCCACTTGTTTAGGAGTCAGGAATTTTGTCCTATTCTTAAACCAATAAGTATTAACATCAAGCCATCCTTCTTGACGACAAAAATCACATAAACCTTTCACCCCTTTATAATAATTTTTTATTGTCTCTTTAGATAATTTCTCTTTAGTTATCTTGCTTTTTAAAGAATGCAAATAATAATCGAATTCTTCAAAAATTTGTTTATTTATCTGTTTCGGTGTCGAAACAGATTTGAAACTAAGAAATTTAGAAAAATGAGTCAAACTTATTAGGTCACTGTGAAGACTACCTATTGAATAAGAACGCTTACTTTTCATTAAAATATACAATTTAGCTAGTACTTTCAGCCAATATTGTTCTATCTTTTTAAAAGAAATAGCCAATTTTTTATTATGTTGATTAACTTTTAAGCCTAAATCTTCAATAGTCCGCCAACTATCTTTCTGCAATAAAGGATTACTCAGTAGCTCTTTTGCCTCTACATTTCTAGCAATCAACCATTTATCAGCTTCGCTATTCCAATCGGGTAAAATACTCACTCTTCTTCTCCTTTAATTACTTCCCAAAGATTTGCTTCATTGATTACATGAGAATAAACATCTAATGTTGTTTGAATGCTGGCGTGACCTAACAAATATTTAACTCTTTCTGGTGCAAAGCCAGCCTTTAAAAGACGAGTGCTATATGAGTGCCGAAACAGGTGGGGATAGACATGAATCCCTGTTTTTTCCGATAATCTTCTAAACATGGTATTCAGAACATAAGGATTCATCGGTTGACCGATTTTTTCTCCTTTCCAGATGTTGACAAAGACATAGCCTGAATCTGTATCTGGATATTCGTAGATAAGGTAGTCGTTATATATCTTGAGCAATTCTGGAACTACAGGAATAGTCCTCTCTTGTCCTTTAGCTCTTACACCATTAGGATGATTGTCTCTTTGCACTACTCGAACATAATGCTGCTCAAAGTCTCCTATGTCTTCGTGCATTAACCCCAATAGTTCACCTTTTCTCATTCCTGTCCCGTTGAGCATCAGAATGATTAGCTTGTCTCTGAGACGGTTACAGGCATCTACAAGAGTTTCTACCTGCTCATCAGTCAAACAACCAGGAAACTTCTTTTTCTCCTTGAGTTTGACTAACTTTTGTCTTACTGGCTTACTTTTAGCAATGCCAGTGAGTAAGCCTTTGCTACCTGCACGACTGATTCCATGAGGCATATAGAATCTTTCAAACTGCTTGAAATCTACTGTCTTATTGGCTATGTGATAGTCATAGAAATTAGTAACAACATTGAGTACTCCCCTGGCTAAAGCCGAGGGGATTCTAAGTGGATGTCGAAAGACGGCTTAAAAGACCGTCTTTCGACGTTTCATTAACTGACCAAAGGCGATACCTTTGGGGATGACTCAAAACACCCCTAGACAGTCGGCTAAGTTCTAAACCTAACGTTCTGCTTACTTTACGGATGATATTAGCTGCTCCGTTACAGTCTGCGTTCAAATACCATTGTCCGTATCCAACACGATACAAACCACGCTTAGTTCTTCGTCCTGATGGTTTCCAATCTTGGGGTTTTCCACCTATTGTTGGCAGATAGTCACCATCTAAAAAACTAGCTTTGCTGGTATAGCTTTCTTCAGTCTCAAAAAACTGAATGCCATATTGCTCACACATTTGAGCAATTCTGTCCTTGAGTCGTGCCGTAGGGATAGGTACAAACTCAGAATTATTTTTTTTACCGATATTGATTGAATCTTTGTTGCGTTTATTCCAACCAAAAACAACAATACCGATATTATTTTCTAGGCAATGATATATTACAATTTTCGCTGCTTTGTTAATACCGTCGCGCATCTGTCTATTGCGTTTTTCAGTTATCGCAGCAAGCCTATTACTCCAAAATCCTTGTGGTTTATTTTCTTTGATCGTTGATACTTTTTTGTTATACCAACGATTCATTGATTTGATGTGTTTACCATCAATAATAAAGCTAGTTCCCACATTAGAAACGCAAGTTAACCAATTGTTTAAACCTGGGTCAATACCCAATACGTTATTTAAACCTAATTTTACTTTTTCTATTTCTTTAATGTAGACAAACTCAAAATAAAAACATTTATTTTTTGGCAGTATTCTTAACTCTTTAATATCAGCAAAATTAAGATTTGATGGCATTGGGATATAAAAGCTATCTAGTCCAAACCAACGCTTACAAGTCTTACCTAGTGGTACTCTTATTTGATTATCTTTTAGCTTAATTGCTTGCTTGGGATAACTGACCGTCGCTAAACCACCTTTTTTACGATAGTTGGGAACTTTGGGCTTATCTGTTATTTCTCCTTTCTTGTATGCCTTTACCAAACCTTTGTATGATTTAAAAGATTCTGCTACCGTTCTTAATATTTGTTGTGCAGCTTGAGAATGCAATACTTTGTAGTGATAATTAGTTTTGTACTCTTTTTCTAAATCATATTTACCAATAATTCTCTTGGCTTTAAAGTATAGTTGACGAGCCAAATATATTCCCATGTTAGTGAGTTTATGAGACTCTTCACATAAGAATGTTAGTATATTAATTAAGTCGTTATTTTGACCTACTAATACTTGTTGGCAACTATACATCTCG
This sequence comes from Xenococcaceae cyanobacterium MO_188.B19, assembly GCA_030065715.1. GTDB lineage: Bacteria > Cyanobacteriota > Cyanobacteriia > Cyanobacteriales > Xenococcaceae > JASJCP01. The sequence continues at coordinate 5,402 of JASJDF010000013.1, forward strand.
ACCTCAAAAATCCACAAGAATTGTACCATGTTTCGGGATAGTTAAAGCTATCTTAGCTGAACGCTTCGCTCGTTTTCATCCCTCCCATAAATGAGGAGGGCTTTCAACATCGCTTTTCTGTAAAAATTCAGACATAGTTACTTAACCAACTCTGTCTGATTTATTTTTTAAGCTTTTCTAGGAACTAATAACTTAAAATTTAGTCCCATAAAATAACTATTCTGCTGGAAAAATAAGTGCGATTCGTTGAAGGTACGAGCCTTTAGAAACTAAAGGGGTAGAGCCTTCCAGGGGATGACGGAGAGAAACCCGTAAGTACTCTGAACGGATGATTGGATGTGGGTTAAAATCCCACCATCTAGGAGAAAGATGACTTCCTATCTGCCCCCACCGAGTAAGCTCGGAATCTTACAGAGTGAAGCGGGGAACAGGACGGAATCAGAGCTAAAGCAGATAAGCACACTGCCGTTAATGGAGAGATGTCATGGGTAAATAGGTTCTCAAAAAGTGTCTCATCCAGATGCCACAATCTGAATCAATAATGTGGACATCGCTACCTAATTCTCGCAGCATTTTTTATTTGATAGCTGCTTCTCTGAGAAGGTAGCAGGCAAAATGAACCGCCCTAAAACATCAGTCAATCTAATTATCTGAACGAAGAAAAACGTAACATCAGGTCTAGGGGATAGTCGAAACCCTAGTAGGATGGACGAGCATCGGAAACCCTGACTACGGATAGGATGAGGCGTAATTGCCAAAAGGAAATCAGAGAATAATTCGACCGAGTAAATGAGGGATTATGACGCACCTAAACAGTAGCGATGATTGGCAACAAATCAACTGGAAACAACTCCAGAAGACGATGTTCCGTTTACAAAGAAGAATATTCAAAGCGATTAGAGAAGGGGACAAGGCAAAAGCTAAAAGGCTTCAAAAGCTACTTCTTTCCTCCTATGCAGCTAGAATGCTAGCAATTCGACAAGTAACTCAATTAAATAAGGGCAAGAAAACGGCAGGGATTGACGGGGTCAAGTCTTTAACATTTTCGGAGCGATTTCAATTGGAATCAACCCTTAGAAAACAGACTAAAGACTGGATTCATCAGGGTTTACGGGCAATACCCATCCCCAAAAAGGATGGCTCCTCAAGAATCCTGAAAGTGCCTACCATAGCGGATAGAGCCTGGCAATGCCTAATTAAATACGCCCTAGAACCAGCTCATGAAGCAACCTTCCACGCCAGGAGTTATGGGTTTAGACCAGGAAGAAGCACCCATGATGCTCAAAAAATCCTCTTTATAAACCTTAACAGCCAAGCCAAAGGGTGGACAAAACGTATCCTTCAATTGGATATCGAAAAATGCTTCGACCGCATCTCCCACCAAGCCATCCTAGAACGGGTCATAGCACCAGCTTTCATTAAGAAGGGATTACACCGATGCCTAAAAGCTGGAACTAACCCAGAATTTCCTGAACAAGGAACACCACAGGGTGGGGTATGTTCCCCTTTATTAGCCAATATAGCGTTAAATGGCATTGAGTCCCTAGGGCAAGGTGTTAGATATGCCGACGACGCGGTTTTCATTTTAAAACCAGGGGAAAATGCCGAGGAATTACTAGTCAAAATTGAGGCATTCTTAACAGCTAGAGGAATGAATGTGAGCCAGAAAAAGACCAAAATAACCGCCTCGACCGATGGATTTGACTTTTTAGGCTGGCATTTTTATGTCCAGAAAAACAACGGCAAGCTTAGAAGTATTCCTAGTTCTGAAAACTTTAAAGCATTCCGAAAAAAAGTCAAATCCATTGTCAACAACTCTAATTATGGTGCCAAAACTAAAGTGTCTAAATTAGCACCTGTGGTTAGAGGATGGCGCAACTACCACAAATACTGCAAGATGAACGGAAGTAGGTTTAGTCTCTGGGGATTAGCCAAAAGAACCCATGATGTATTTCTTAAACAAGAAACTATCAACCGTCAACAAGCAGTAGCAATGGTAAAAATAGCCTTTCCTAACCCAGGATACTCTGAGAACAGATTTGTCTGTGTCAAAGGCAACAAGTCCCCCTTCGACGGTGACTTAATCTACTGGTCAAAGAGAAATAGCGTACTTTACGACGGGGCTACAGCTAGAACACTTAGAAAACAAAACCATTCCTGTGGCAGATGTGGCTTGAAATTGCTCTCTGAAGAGAAAGTAGAACTACATCACGTTGATGGAAACCACAACAACTGGAGAAGTAATAACCTAATTGCCCTCCATCGAAGTTGTCATCAACAGGTACACATGAGCAAAAGCTAAGGCTAAGATTTTCGGAAGCTGGATGAGGCGAAAGTTTCACGTCCAGATTTCAAAGGGAGGTGCGGAGCGTCATAGCTCCCATCGACCCTACCTGGATGATGAAGTAGTTTTACAGCGATCGCTATAATTAAAGCTTTATTATGGATCAAAGGCTTTGAACAGTGTTTTGTTACTAGTTTCCTCGAAGTCGTATGCAGTGTAGCCTTCTGGAAGGTCGTTGCTCAAAGCATTATTCACAAATGAGAGCAACTAATATCTTAACTGCTCTTTATTCTTTAGAAATATAAATAAATTTTTCATCAACAAGATTGTTTTATTTTCAGAAAAATATTATTAATAAAATATTTATGAATTATCTATAGAGTATATAGTTTATCTAAATTATTTTATTTGATAAATAGATACAGATTATATACAATATTACCATTCCACAATGAAAAACTTATTTAAAATATCTTTTCTTGCTTCAATTGTATCTCTTTACTTAAATAATTCAGCTTCAGCCCAATTAATACCAGATCAATCTTTAGGAAATGAAAGCTCTATTGTAAATTCTACTAACAATCTTTTACAAATTGAAGGTGGTGCTACTAGAGGTAATAACTTATTTCATAGTTTCCGAGAATTTAATGTAAATACCAATCAAGAAGTTTTCTTTAACAATAGCATTAATATTGAAAGTATTTTTACCCGCGTTACAGGTGGTAATATTTCTAATATTGATGGTTTAATTCGCAATGTAGGACAAGCAGATTTATTTATTCTCAATCCTGCGGGAATTGTTTTCGGTGAGAATGCTCAACTGAATATTGGTGGCTCTTTTTTCGCGACTACTGCGGAAAGTATTTTCTTTGCTGACAATACTAAATTTAGTGTTAATGATGTTAATAATAAACCTCTATTGACTATCAGTGCGCCAATTGGGTTAGGGCTAAATAATCCAGGAAAAATTATTAATCGGGCTAATTTAATCAAAGAGGAGCGGTTTGGAGATGAGAAAACTCCTTTAATTTTTCCTAATTTCAATAAAACTATACCCTTTGAAAACAAAATAGTTAATACCTTAGTAGGTCTGGAGGTTAATCCCAATCAAAATATTACTTTAGTTGGAGGTGATATTCAATTAGATGGCGGTGGATTAACTGCATTGGGAGGGAAAATTCAACTAGGAGGATTAGCTACTGAAGGTATTATAAAAATAGAACCAAATGGTAATTTAATATTTCCTAATGATAGTCGTTTGAGTAATATTGCATTAATTAATGATGCATCAATAGATGTGCAAGGGAATGGTGGAGGAGATATTGTTATTACAGGTCAGAATGTAATAGTAAAAGATGGCAGTAGTTTATTGGCAGGAATTAGAGCTTTTCAAGGCTCTCCTAATGCTCAGGCTGGAGATATTGTAATTAATGGGATTAATAGTGTTGTTTTTGATGGAGTACGTAGTACTAATTCGAGACGAGGTGGATCAACAATTTTTACTACTGCATCTAATCAAGTAGGTTTACTATTAGAAAAAGAATTCAAGACCGAATTAGGTGCATTTGATTTTATTATTAATGGAGAGGGTCAAGCAGGTAATATTGAGATAAATACTACCAGACTAGATATTACTAATGGAGCAAGAATAATTAATATTACTTTTGGGAATGGAAATGTAGGAAATATAATTATTAATTCTACAGAGAAAGTTTTGATAAAAAATTCTGGTAGTGCTATTTTCAATACTATTTTTACAGGGAAAGGAAATGCAGGTAATATTGAAATTAATACAGAATTTTTAAAATTAACCCAAGGTGCACAAATTAGTGAAAATATTTTTAAGGGTAACGGAAATTTAGGTGAAATCATCATCAACGCCAAGGAAAGTGTTTCTATTGATGATAAAAGTTCAATTTTTAACACAGTAAATAAAGACGGCATAGGAGATGGTGGTATTATAAAAATTGAGACTAAAAATTTTTTCTTGACTAATCAAGGGCAATTATTTACTTCTACTAATGGAAAAGGAGATGCAGGAAATGTAACTATTGATATCAAGGAAAATACAAATATTAATGGAGGAAATATTAGAAGTGAAGTCTTAAAAAAAGGAACTGGTCAAGGTGGTACAATTCAGATTAATTCTGACAATTTAATGATTACCAATCAGGGAAGATTAACTGTTAGTAGTAAAGGTGACGGTAATGTAGGTCAAATATTAATTAAAGCTAATATTGTAGAACTTAATAATCAAGCAAAAATTCGAGCAGAAAGTAACTTTAATGCTTCTAAAAAATCACCAAATAATACTATTGATAATATTTTTATAGATGTTGATGGTAATTTAGTTTTGCAAGACAATAGTTTGATATCTGCTCAAGCAACGGAACAAGCTAATGGTGGTAATGTGGCAATAAATGCAGACTTTATTCTCGCTTTTCCAGAAAATAATGACATTGTTGCCTCAGCACAAGATGGAGAGGGGGGTAATATCAGCATTACTACCAATGGAATTTTTGGTATACAATCTCGCGATGAAGTAACCCCTTTTAATGATATCACTGCTTCTTCTCAAATTGGTTTAGATGGAGATGTGTCGATAGAAATTTTAGAAATTGATCCTGGAGAGAGTTTAACCCAATTACCTACGCAAATAGTAGATGGGTCTAAGTTAATTGCCAAAGGCTGTCTTCCTAGTAGTGCGGAAGATGAAATCAATCAATTTGTGGTGACAGGAAGAGGAGGATTACCCACGAATCCTAATAATTCTTTGAGGGAAAATTCTGTATTATCTGCGGAATGGGTAACTCTACCCAAAGAACAAGAAAAAGCTAAAGTAATAGATAATAGTAGGGTAGAAATTACTCAGACTACTAAAGAAATTGTTGAAGCAAAAGGTTGGATTATTGATGCTAACGGTAAAATTATTTTAACTGCTACTGCTACTCCTGGGGCAAATGGGGATATTCCTTCGTTAATTCCTCACTCTTGTCAATGAAATAAAATGAGACTTATTTAGGAAAGAACACGATACTCTTAATAATAATGGAGTCAATTAAATCATGAAATATCTTCCTTTGTCTGCTCGCATATGTCTTTGCCTTATTTTCTTAAAAGCAGGAATTAGCCATATTTTAGGCTATAGTGGGACAGTTGAGATGATGGCAAATAAGGGTTTACCTATTCCAGCAGTCTTATTGATTTTTACCATCGCATTTCAATTATTAGGTGGTCTTTCTTTACTATTAGGCTATAAAGTAAATATTGGTTCTACACTTTTAATCATCTTTCTAATTCCTGCAACTTTAGCTTTTCATAATCCTATTAGTGATATTAATGGATTTCTTAAAAATATTGGTTTAATTGGAGGCTTATTAATGGTAATTAATGCAGGTGCAGGGGCGTTAAGTATCGATAGTATGAGTACTAAAAAACAACCTCAAGAAACTGAAGAGCAATCGAATCTAACAGTTTAAATATTCTAAATTGTCGCTAATAGCTAGATAATACTAAATCTTACTAATAATTATGATTCCTTCATGGCTGGTAATTGGGATTGTTACTTTTGCTATTCCCCTGACTCTGAACCGTTTGATTACTAGTAGGGATTTTCGCTGGTTTAAACGCTTGCGTCGTCCTGATTGGCTTACCTTTGAATGGGCAATTCCTATTATTTGGACAACAATATTTATTTGTGGTGCATGGTCTGCATATAATGTCTGGGAAACAAATCCTGGTAATACTTTTACTTGGTTGTTAATGGTTTTTTATTTGATAGTAGAAATAGCAATTTCTCTCTATACTTTGATAATGTGCAAAACCCGCAGCTTAAAAGTAGGAACAATTATTGGTGGTACTGGCTTTTTCTTAGGAGCCATTTTAGCAGTAATGGTTTTACCTATATCTAAAACCGCATTTTGGTTATTAGTCCCCTATTTGCTGTGGAGTCCAGTGGGAACTTTTGTTACCTGGCAAATGATGCAGTTAAACCCCATAGATGTCTAGATTTTAATTAAATTATTTCCCTAACTTCCTGCAAATAATTATTTGACCGATTAAGATAATTGAGACTTTCTTCCATAACATCCGTAGTTTGTCCTGAAACGCTAAATAATAGAGCTTCTCGATATACTCGCCCCGCAGGATGATCTTCGTAATTTGCTGCACCACTAGAAGCGATAACTGCTGCATGAGCGCAACGCCCCACTAAATTAATTGCCCATCCTCGTAACTTTAATTTTGCAGGATAATTATCATCCGTAATAGCATCTAGCATTTGTTGATAACAATCATCTAATTCAGTCTGAAGAATTTGCCAAGATTCTTTGATAAAAGAGAGTTGTTTGGTTTCATAACTAGTTTTTAAAATATCTAATGCTCCTTGAGCGCAACCTACTGCAAAAAAACCATGATGAAGTACATTTTTCTGACTTTTTTTATGTATTGAACCTGCTGCTTTTATAGCTATTACTTGCTTATCCTCTAACAACCATTCTTTGATATATGCAGAAACAGTATTAGTAGAAGCCATGCCAATTAAATTCATTGGCGGGCTTAAATTAATTGTTCCTCCTGTTGACTGCTGTTGATTTTCCAATGGAAGCATTCCGTAAACCTCTCTACCATCTGACAGAGTCGCACCAACGATAAAACTATCAAAAAAATTCCAACCAGTAATCCAAGGAATTTCCCCTTCTAGAAGATATCCTGTTTCTACTGGTTGGGCTTTCATAATGGGATTGCCCAAACGACGCAATTGAGAAAAACCAACCCCTACTAACTTTTTTGCTCCACTCATATAAGGTAAATATTTTTGCTGTAGTTGTTGATTATTACTACTAGCAATCATTGATGCTGCGCTTTGATGTTGAGTTTGGAGAAAGGCTAGGGTGCCAGAATATCTGGCAATCAAAACTTGAAACCGAGCATAATCCTGTTCAGTAAAACCAGCCCCATCTAGATGTTCAGGTATTTTTAAAGCCAGAAGATAGCGTTCTCCCATACCTTTTAGTACCTGCTTGAGAGTCTCTGGGTTTTTAGCGATTTTTGCTGCTTGGGGTGCAACTATTGTTTGTAAATAATTCTGTGTAGTCTCAAATATTTTTGCTGATTTATTCCCCATGCTCTCCCTTATTACTTTTAGTGTCACAAGACTTACACCTAATGGCATAAGTCTTGCACTTATACCTAACGCCCCTTTCCTAAAATTATAACTTTAAGGGTTTTTAATGCGATCGCAAAATCCAGGAATAAAGAATAATTTTTAATGTAGTAAAGATCGTAGGATACTTTTTGATAAGCATCTTCTACAGAAGCTCCATAGGGATAACAAACCTGCGCCCAGCCTGTAATACCTGGTTTTACTAGATAACGCATATCATAGTAAGGAATTTCTTCACGAAGTTTAGCATCAAATTCAGGTCGTTCAGGACGGGGTCCAATTAAACTCATTTCCCCTCTCAACACATTCCAAAGTTGGGGCAATTCATCAATTCGGGTCAAACGCACAAAACGACCTACATTAGTAATTCGAGGATCTCTTTCTTGCGCCCACTGTACCCCCATTTTTTCTGCATCTTCTCGCATGGAACGAAACTTATGAACACGGAATTTTTTACCATTAAGTCCAGTTCTTACCTGGGAATAAAAAATCTTACCAGGACTATCAATTTTAATCGCGATCGCAGTTAAAATCGTAATAGGTAGAGTAATCAGAATCAACAAAGCAGCAGCACAAAAATCGAGTAATTTCTTAAATTTAATATTCAAAGGATTATGAAGAATATCGAATCCTGAAGTAAAAGCAAACCAATCATCTTGGATATAAGCAGAAGGTATTTTATGGGAAAATTGCTCGCAAAAGTCTGCCAAACTATAAACATAAATACCCCTTAGTCGCATTGTCATTAGCTGTTGTATGATACTTTCCGAAAGTTCTTCACTACCATAGTCAATCAGTACTGCTGACCAAGATTGCTGTTCCCAAAATTTAAAGTTTTCCAGTCGGTCTATAGTCACATTCTTAGGCTTATGAAAGCCTAATTGAGTGGCTTTCCAAGATGATGAATAGCCATTTAATCTAGACTCTATATGATTTTTACAAGCTTCAGTCTCTCTTTTATAAGACAGTGCAGATTGTTTTGAATTTATAACTACTGGTCGAGAGATTTGATTATTTGTCAGAATTACAAATTGAGTTTGAGTATGAGCAAGTTGGTAATCTTTTCCAAAGTTGACCGCTTTCTCTCCACCACCGATCATCAAAAAACGACTAACTCTGGGATTTTTTCGCAACCACTTGTTAATCGATACTCTTAATGCGATCGCCCATATAGCAAATAAACCGATACTAAGAAATAAAACCCCTCTACCTACCAAGCTTTCACTACCCCATAATCCAGTCAGGTAAATAAAAGAAGCCAGAGCTAATACAATCACTACAAGACTAAGTAAGATTTTTATTGAGAGCCAAAAACTAGAAATTTTCTCTGGTATTTTATAACTGTCGGTTAGATATAGTCCTAAGACACAAGCTAAAGTTAATCCATAAAGTAAAGGAGATTGCCAATCTACTGACTGTTCTAAACGCAATAAAAAAGCCAAGTTAAAACACAGAAGCAGTCCAGTAAGATCGGTAGCCAGAAGAAACCAAGCCAAAGTAACACGAGAAACGAGACGATTCGTTAATAACGTTGGATTCATATCGAACACACCACTTTTAAAATCTAGCTAGTTAGTAGTATATTCATAAATCAACGCTTAATTCTACATTACAAAATGTTTATTTCCCAGAAAAAAATTTATATGGAAAGAGTTTTTACCGAGAATTAATGAAAAAAATTGTAGTTGTTCATTTGACACTATTGCAGGTGCTAATTACTAGTATAATTATCGGTTGTGGTCAAACATCACAACTTTTACCAGGTGGTATTAACAGTAATTCGACTGAAGAATACCCAAACTACAGTGGAAATGGTAATTATTTAGTTTTTGCTTCTGATCGCAACGGTCAAAGAGATATCTTTCTTTATGATTTTACGCAACGCCAACTAGTACCCCTTCCCAATCTCAACCGCAATAATTCCAGTCAAGACCAACCTTCTATCAGCCAGGATGGACGCTATATTGCTTATGTTTCTACAGAAAGGGGGAAAAGTGATATCTTTGTCTATGACAGACAAAGACAACGGACAGAATTAATTAGTTCTGATATTAAAGGTTCTACTAGTCATCCTACTATTAGTGGTGATGGTAGTAAGGTCGCTTTTCAAGCTAGTCAATTGGGACAATGGAAAATTGTTTTGGTTGAACGCAATGTTAATTAAATATCAGCTATTGAATTAATAGAAAAGATGTCTTCTTCATTGCTAAATCCACTATTTCCATCTAGAGTAAAGGCACTAGGAGTGGCTTCATAGACTTGAGCCGTTAATAGTCCTGTTCCTTCAATGGCAAAGAAATTAACATCTTCTGTTGTATGTCCCATTTCACTATCTAAACTCTTATCTTCTTCAATTCTAATTTCGATGTTGGTGCCATTAGCTCCTGTAATCTCCCTGGAACGTAATCCTGAAGAATCTGGTCCATCATAACTAGCAATAGAGGCTAAGACTTGAGGCGTTTCTGTGAAATTGTCGCTCAAATTCAAACCATACCATTGGTGTGTAACGTTATCCCCTGTATTAGTAGCTTGATAATAATTACCATCCCAAGTGCCTTCCCCAGAAGAAATAGCCAACCAACCAACTGTATCTTGTTGGTATGGAGAATTTTTTAAATTGTCTTCTTTTTCTAAAGCAACCTTAAAACCTGTTGCGTTGCCGTTTTTCTGGCGGGTACGAATAAACTCACTATTGTTGGTAGTTTGAACTTGGCTTAATACTACTGGTGCCTGAGTAAAGTTACTTTGGAAATTAATAGTTTCCCATTGACTTCCTACATTGGCATTACTATTAGTAGTTCCTGCTTCAACTAAAGTTCCGTCTGCTAGTTGCCAAGTACCAGCTTCTACTACCATGTAGCTAAAACTTTCTCTGTTATGTTTACCATCTAAATGTTCTGCTTCTTGAACATAAAAAGATATACTATCGCTTTGAATATCTGTGACACGAGCAATCGCAGTCTGGGTACCATTGCGGGATAGAGGTTGAGCGAATACTACAGGATTGGTATAGTTACCTTGGAGTTGGATAGTTTGTAACTGGTGAGTGACTCCATCGATTCTACCCACTTCCCCTATAGTTACATTACTGCTTGGGTATTCTATGTTGTCAAAATCACCTTCCTCTAACTGAATTTGCAAACGGTTATCTATTGCAGAAACAAAATACTCTTCTACCGTAACTGATCCAAAATCTCCCAAGTCAATAATTAAATCATTATTGTTTTGGGTCTGAGTAATATCTGAGACACTATAGCTAGACAAGTCTAGAATATCAAAACCGTCAGTATTAACTAAAGTGTCATTCCCAACGGAGACACCATAGTCATAACCACCAAAGATATTTGCTGCACTATTGGCGATTATATAGTCATTACTATTAGAACCGATAATATTTTCTAGAGTTACATCAAACGCGATCGATGTACCATAACTATAATAATTACCTTTACTAGTATTTTGTTGATTAACGTTATTAGCAATTAACCAACCCCCTGGATTGAGGTCAAAACTATAACCACTACTATTGAGAGACAATTGGGAAAAGTCGAGGGTATCAATTCCATTACTATCCCAGATAGTTTGTTTAGTGCGATGGGTTGTTTCTAAAACTGTATTTCCATTTACCGTCCAAACATCTGTTGTACCATCAAAAATATAGGTATCGTCGCCAGTATTGTGATCTTTAGCTCCATATAAATACTGTAAGGCTGCAATATCGTAAGGCATTGCTGTTCCAGAAGAATAACCTGCGAATTCGTAGGACATTACTGTATAAGCTGTATTATCATCTTCAGTAGATAAGGTCTGATCTCCACTATGAGGATGCTTAAGCCCCAGAGCGTGTAATGTTTCATGAATGAGGCTCATGTAGCCGTGTTTACCAGCATCATTTTGAAATCCATTGGTATTAGTCTGGTGATCGTAAGATTCTCTTAGATGTATATCTCCCCCAATATCAGAAGAACTAGGATAATAAGCCCAAGCATAGTTATAGTCGAGACGTTCAGATAACATATAGCGGAGTTGACCAAAAGTATCTGTGCTGGTTTCTGCTACTTCTACAAAATCAATGTCAACAATGGTTTCGAGCCAATTAAGAATTTCTCTGACATTTTCTTTGACTTTGCTGCTAACTTCTTGAACATTAGTTTCTTTTGTACTGTAATAGTCTCCAGCAAAAACATCATCTTCATAAAAACTATAGGTAATAGTATTGCTGTTATTCCATTTATAAGAACTTAAAAGAGCCTCAATTTTACTGAAATCTAGATTATTATTGCTGGAGGTAATAGTTATAGGTTGAGGAGAAGTGTCGGATAATTCTGTTACAAAGTTGCTGGGTAAAATTCCACTACAACAATTAGGGCAATTACATTTAGCAGACTCTACGGCTTGATGTTGAATTAAAATATTATTATTGTTTCCTAGCCAACCATCTCTTATATCTTCTAAGAGGGAATATTCTGACGATGTACTAGTTTCATTTATTGTAATAGATTGATTAGTAATCTTATTTTGTGGTGATTCTTCACTATTATCAGATTCTAATAAAGAATCAGTAACTATATTGCTTGTATCTTCATTATCTAATAAATCATCTAAAAGAAATTCAATGCTCTCTTCTATAAGATATTCTGTCTCTTGAATAAGATTATTTTTTAATATATTATCAATCATTATTATAAAAAAACTTTAATTAAGCTACTATTATTTATAAGTTTAGAGAAATAAGTCTTTTTTGATAATTGCAAAAACACGGAACTTTGAGATTATTCTTTTCTTATCTACTTTTTTGTTTTTGAGACAATTACCGTTTATATACGGTTAAATAAATTCTGTGATTGATATTTTTACAAAGAACTTACAAATAAATATCGAAACTTGACAATTTAGGAAGTGACATATAAAAGTTTTTAACTAGATCGGAATTTCTGCTTGCAACTAAAATAAAAAAACACTTAGTATAAAACTTGGAACTAAGAATAAAAAAACTGGGTTAAATTTTTATTCATCGGGAAATAAAATAATGAATCAAGACGTTGCTTTTTTAGGTTTAGGGTTGATGGGCGCGCCGATGGCTGCTAATTTGGCTCGTAAGGGTTATGTCGTTAAGGGTTGGAATAGAACCAGCGATCGCCCTGGAATCAAAATAGCAGAAGCAGCAGGAGTAAAGATAGTTGATTCTATTGAAGAAGCAGTAAAGACAGCAGCAATAGTGTTTTCTTGTTTGGGCGATGTTCCTGATGTGAAAGAAGTTTTACTAGGAGAGAAAGGAGTAATAAATTATGCTTCTCCTAAGACTTTAATTGTAGATATGAGTACTATTGGTAGCACCGCAGCGAAAGAAATCAACCAAGAATTAGAAAAGAAACAATTACAGTTTATGGATGCTCCTGTTTCTGGAGGCGATATCGGTGCAATTAAAGGAACTCTAACTATTATGGTAGGAGGTAGTGAGACAGATTTTGACCAGTGCCAACCCTTATTAGAAGCTATGGGGAAAAACATTACTCTTTGTGGGGAAGTTGGTAGCGGACAAGGGGTAAAAATGTGTAACCAAATACTCTGTACTTTAAATATGATTGGTATCTGTGAAGCGATGGAAATGGCAAAACAACAGGGTATCGATCCTAATCTAATTGTAGAGGTTTGTGGCACTGGTGCAGCAAGTTCTTGGGCTTTGTCTAATTTGGGGGAGAAAATTATTAATTCTGATTATGAGCCTGGTTTTGCTATTAAGCACATTATTAAAGATTTGCGGTTAGTACAAGAAATTAGTCAGGCTGGAGAAATAGATCTACCTGGTACTAGATTAGGAGATAGTTTGTTTAAGAAAGTTGCAGCAATGAATAAGGGGACAGGGAAAGAACAAGGTACACAAGCTATGATCAGAGCTTATTTAAAAACTAATGATTCCTAATCTTACCCTTTAGCATGAAATAGCCCTGCCCCAAAAAAGTTACTAATTAATAAAAAAACTGAATTTACTATAAAAATAGTCGTCCTATAATTGTTTTATTGCAAGAGATACATAATATTTCTTGAATCAACAAACTTTTTGTGTAATTAATCAGTAATATTAATGTTTCTACGCATAAAATCAATTTTTATAGGTTGTAGTAATGCTGCTCAAATTTACGAAATTTAATGACTATATCAGAAAAATCAATCCTGTTAATTGGTCAATTTCAACCAAGCTATTAATTGCTATTGCTTCAGCAGCGACTATTCCCATGAGCTTGATTGCTTATAATAATCTTAAATTAGGTTTAGATAATTTAACTAAAAGTGAGTATTACAAATTAGAAGTTATTGCTGTTAGTAATGCTAGTCGTCTCGATCAATTAATTATTGATAATCGTCTAATCGTTAATCAAATTTCCAGCAATATTAATGTTGTTAATTTTTTAGCTGTTACTTCTAGTAAACAAGAAGAATTATTCTCAAAAGTTGAGAAAAGCTTAGAAGTAATTTTGCGGTCTAGTCCCGACTATGATGCTGTCTTTGTTATGGATAAAGATGGTAATTGTCTAGCTTCTACAGACCCTACTTTTATTGGTCGTAACTATAGCTTTCGGGATTATTTTAAAAAAGCAATTCGGGGTTATGGTGCTTCTCCTGTAAGTCTTTTGGTGGGAGCAACTACTGGACGACCAGGCTTATTTTTTTCTCACCCAATTCGTTCTGAGCGAGGGGAAATTCTGGGTGTAGCAGTCCTAAAAATTAAGGGTCACGATCTCTGGAGAGTGGTTAACTCAATTAGAGTTAACTCTCATGTTCAGGCTTTTTTAATTGATGAAAATGGCATAGTTATTGTTCATCCTAATAATTCCTTTCTGTATCGTAGTTTAGATGAGTTGTCTGGAGACACCCAAAATAAGCTTAAAGCAGAAAATGCCTATGGTCGAGAACAAATTTCCAGTTTGCAACTGTCGGAGTTGGCATCGGCTATGGTGGGAGCAAAACAAATGGGGAATGTAAGTTACTATTCTCCTTTAGAAAAAACTCATCAAATAGCTGGTTTTTCGCCTCTGGAAAGTGAACCCTGGGTGTTGGGTGTCAATAAGCCTAGGGAAATTTTTGAAGCTCCGATGCGAGCTATGATTTGGCAAAATGGCTGTTTTGTCTTGTTGGTGGGAGGAATATCTGCCCTAGTTTCTCTCTTATTATCTAAACAATTAGTTAAATCAATTCGTGCCTTAATTAAAGCAGGGCAAGCACTACAAAAAGGCGATTTTAATCCTGAAATATTAGCGGAAGCATCTCGTTCTCAAGATGACTTGGGTAAGTTAGCTTGTGTGTTTTTGCAAATGGCTGAAGAAGTCAATAATCGAGAACATAATTTAAAGTCCCAAGTACAAGAATTACGGGTTGAAATTGACGAAACTAAAAAAGAGCGTCAAATAGCAGAGATTACAGGGACAGAATATTTTAGAGAACTTCAGAAAAAGGCGCAGAGGTTGAAAAATCGCACCAATATGCCAGAAAAAGCGGAAGCGGAGTATTTTCAAAGCCTACATAAAAAGGCTAAGTATCAAAAAACTCGTTTTGTCGCCAATCTTTAGCTGTTAGTAGTGGTTAAGGGAGAGAAAAGCAATGTCATTAGATGAATTAATTTCTAAGGAAGAATTATTGGCAGGAATGCCTGCTAAACGTGCCAAAACTTTACTATTTTTGCTTGAAAAACAAACTTCAGTTCTCGCAAAGCGATCGCAAGTTGCATTTTCTTTGACTGATTCGGGGGAGGAAGATGGAGAGTTGGCTTTCTTACAAGCTTTTACCCTCGACAAGAGCAAAGTACCCCATCCTACTATCCAGCAATTGGAACGTTTTGCTACTGATTGGTCTGGGCTAGTCCCTAACAATCCTCAAATCAAAGCTGCTTTAGTGGAGGCTTTAACTAAAAAATATCGTTTTACTCAATCTTTAATTCCTAATATCTGTCAAGCTTTGGGTTGCGAACAGTTAGAAGTTCAACAAGCCTATCACAAACTTTATCAAAAGCCTTTAGCAACGGCTTTTCTCACCAAAATTTCTTTGATAGAGCGATATCATTGGTTACTGTTTGCGATCGCCCAAAAGTTAGAATCATTACCACCTTTTTGGCTGGCTACCTTAGTTACGGTGGCTTTAGGACTACCTCAAGCTTTTCTGGCTTTGCCTATTGCGGTAGCGGAGCTAGGTTCTATCGGAGCAGTAATTTTATTAATTGTTTTGGGGGCAATTAACATCCTAACTATGACCTGTATGGCAGAAGCGATCAGTCGCAGTCAAGATTTTCGTTGTGGTAAAACTTTTATCAAACAATTAGCAGCTAACTATTTAGGTAAGGCTGGTTCGGTGGTGCTATCTGTGGCTGTGAGTATTCGAGTCTTTTTAATTGCTCTAGCTTGCTATCTTGGCTTGTCTGCGACTATAGCAAATTTTACTTCTCTACCAGCCACCCTCTGGGCAGGATTACTATTTGTACTGGGACTATATATATTGTCCCGTCAGTCTCTTAACTTGACGGTAGGCTTTACGGTTTGTTTAGCAGTAATTAATGTCAGTGTATTGCTCATACTATCTTTCCTTTGTTTTAATCATTGGCAACTGGATAATTTACTGTACATCAACTGGAATTTAGTTCGGGCTAACTCTGGACAAAGCCAAATACTGAATCAAGTTTTGGGTGTTACCCTAATGCTTTACTTTGGTCATGTCTATGTGGGGGAATGTGCCAAAATTGTCCTACCCAAAGACGAAAGTGCTAATTCTTTGATTAAAGGAAGCATCGCAGGAACAGCTTGTTTAACTTTTCTCTTTTGTCTTTGGGTGGTGGCTGTCAACGGAGCGATCGCACCTGAGATATTAAGCAGTCAAACAGGGACAGTATTAGAACCATTGAGTGGGGAAATCGGTTCAATCGGTAAATTCTTAGGAGCAATATTAGTGACTTTGCTGTTGGGAATGGCATGGCTGAGGAGTTCTAGTTTACTAGTGAATTTGGCTAAAGAGTGGATTCCTTCCCAAAAACAATCTATTGTCACTTTACCCCGTCAGCAAGGAAGACTGATTTTACAAACTCGCGATCGCTATAATTCCAGTTTAATCGCCCTAACCTATGTAGAATATGTGCCCCACAAGCTAGTTTTACATCTCGATCTACAATTACAAGGTCGCATCTATCAACAGGATATTGAAATTGATCGATACTGGTCATTACAAGAATTATCTACTCAATATCCCCAAATTAAAGGAATCGATCTGAGCTTAAAAGTTCAATCCGTGAATCGCGATCGTGTCACCTTACAAATTATCTCTCCCCTAGCGATTTCTTATCAAGGAACTTGGCAGACAGAAACAGAAAGGAAAATTATCAGTAAAAGTCCCGAAAAATCCCGAAAATGGCAACAAATTGCCACATATTTCCTTAAAAAACGCCATGTACTACTTTCTTTTACTCCTCTTTTCATCGTCTTTTTATTAACCGAGGGACTATTTTTTGCTGGTAAGCAATCCTTTACTAGTGTCTTGGGCTTTGCTGGAGTTTTGGGTAACTCTTTGGTAGGAGGGATTTTCCCGATACTGCTGTTGATTGCAAGTCGGCGCAAAGGAGAACTTTTACCAGGAAAAGTTATGAAACTGCTCAACTATCCTTGGTTGCTGGGAAGTATCTATAGTTTCTCTTTACTGATTCTCTTCAGTCACGGTTTGTTCATCTGGTCAAATCCTCTAGCGAAAATTAGTGCTTTAGGTGTTACCTTCCTATCTTTAGCTGCAACCTTAGTCATGTTGCTCACAGGTGCTTTTATCCCTCGTACTGTCATCAAATTTCAAGAAAGCCAAGAAGAAGCAGGACAAGGGTTACTCACCATTACCACAGGCGGAAAACCCAAAACCTCTCAAGTCAGACTAGAGTATGCAGCACAAGAAAACAACTATCAAGCTGCTTCTGTAACTATTCCTGCTCTAGATTCATTACGCTATGTCATCTTTCAATTACCCACTAAACAATTAGAGGAACTAAGAATATGGACACATCATAAAAACTCCCCCAAAGATTCTCCTAATTTGCCTTCATTACTAGAAATATATCAGGACAACAAGAAGATGCAATTTGACCTCAAACTTTTCGGTGGGAAAGTTCTCCTACCTGTTATGACCCGAAAATGCTGGTGTAAGTTGGAATTTCCCGCAGCCAGAGACACTAGATAAGTTTTTATCAAGTTATCCCCTAACCCCCTAAATCAAAGTAGTTAACTATTCGATCAAACTCAATATTAGGGAAAAAGGAGGTGAAATCTAAGTTGAAATGGAAAAAACTGTTAATAACACTTACATTTTGGCTAACTTCGGAGATTTTCCTTAGTTCTATCGGACTAGATCATCTGGCAGACTATGGCGAGTTTATCTTATCGAGAAGTGCCATAAAACTAATCCCTTAAAGAGCAAGCAAGCTCAAAATCAAATTATTTAATTACCAAACCTGGAGCAATATCATGTGTGAAATTATTTCTGTTCATTCTTTTCGTGGCGGTACAGGCAAATCTAATTTAACTGCTAACTTAGCTGCAACTATGGTATTACAAGGCAAAAAAGTTGGTGTAGTTGATACTGATATTCAATCCCCTGGAATTCATATTATTTTTGGCTTAGATGAAGCTCAAATGAATTACTCCTTAAATGATTATCTTTGGGGTAAGTGCGAGATTAAAGATACAGCTTATGATGTGAGTCATGTTTTAAAAACTGAAGAAAACATTGGTAGTCTCTATCTAATTCCTTCTAGTATTAAAGCTGGTCAAATCGCCCGTATTTTGCGCGAAGGCTATGATGTGGCTCGTCTCAACGATGGTTTAAATGAGATTATTCAGGCTTTAAAACTAGATTATTTGTTAATTGATACCCATCCTGGTCTTAACGAAGAAACCTTACTGTCTATCGCTATTTCTGATACTCTTGTAGTCATTTTACGTCCAGATCAGCAAGATTTTCAGGGCACGGCGGTGACTCTAGAAGTTGCTCGTAAGCTGGATATGACTAATATTATGTTAGTGGTCAATAAAGCCTTATCCAGTTCAGATCTTGAGGCTTTAAAACAGAATATGGAAGCAACATATAAAACTTCCGTAAGCGGAATTATTCCCCTGTCGGAAGAGATTGTTCAGCTTGGTAGTAGAGATATTTTCTGTTTGCACTATCCCAATCATCCTCTAACTCAGACAGTAGAGAAAATTAGTACCCAAATAATTAATAAAAAATCCATCTTAGCTGTTGGAGGTTAATAATGCTGCAACTGCGAGAATTTCGGGCTAGTGTGCTTGAAGCTTATGGTGCTGGAGATACAGAAATCGAAGAACTGTCTAGTTATAACCAAAATGTCTTCGATCATAGTAACTTGTCGCTATCTCTGGCATTTCCCCTCGAATCTGAACCTCATGTGGCAATTTGGTTAGAGTATCTCCATACTGCTAAAAGTATCGGTATGTTTGCCACTCTCAAACCAATCTTGGTTCAGTTATACTTTCCGATTCAACAGGGTATAAGTAGTACAGAAGCTTATCGCGCCGTAACTCTCAAAGGATTTAATCCTGATCAGATATTAGCAGCTACAGGTCTTGTACTCCAGCAACCAGAACAACTCGATTGCCAAATTTATCCGAGTTTAGCGGGGGAAATTCCTGTTTTACTTCTTGATAACAGAGAAGATTTTGTAACTTTAGTGCAAGCCTTAACTAAGCGCAATGAGCCATTACCTATTCCCGATTCTATGGGAGCTTGTATGGTGGCTGGTTACAATAATTGGGAGCGCATCAATAGATATCGTCAACAATGGGAACAAACAAATGCGATCAACTTTAGAGAAATAGCTTGGCAACAAGAATTTAAGCGTTTAATTCCGCAAAAGCATCTCTATCAAGACCGTTTTATTATTCTCAGCGATGGATTCTATAGTAATGTTTCTCCTGAAGCAATGGGATTAGGGGAATCGGAGTGGCGAAAATTATCTTTAACTATTCGCTTAGAACATGAATGTACCCATTACTTAACTCGTCGTCTGTTTAACTCCATGCAGAATAAGCTGCTTGATGAACTGATTGCAGACTATCGCGGTATTGTAGCTGCTATTGGATATTATCGCGCGGACTGGTTTTTACGCTTTATGGGCTTAGAATCATTCCCTAAATATCGCTCTAGTGGCAGACTAGAAAACTATCGGGGTCAACCACCCCTTTCTGATCGCGCTTTTGCCATTTTACAAGCTTTGGTGGTAGCTGCTGCCAAAAATTTAGAGGATTTTGATCGCAAGTATGCAGCAGAATTAAGCTTAAAACCAAATCAATCCCTAATCTTAATCGCTCTAACCTATTTAACCCTAGAAGAATTAGCTTCAGATGAGGGTTGCTCAAGACTCCAGACAATTTTCCGAAGACTGCAAAATCAATAGATCTCTGGCAAAAATAATTTTTATATCAAAAGTTATTAGTTTTTTGTCATTTGTCTTTGGTCATTTGTCAAGACTTGTGCAAGAGGTCTAATCTCTAGTATCGGGTTAACAGTAATCAGTTATTAGTAACCATTTAACAATCAAGGAATAACTACTAACTATATCTGCAGGTGTCCCGCAAGGGGATACCGCTGCGAGACCGATAGGGAATCCTTTAGGGCATATATCCTTTAGGACTAACTACTAACCACTAACCACATTATTTAATTGGGACAAAACAATGACAGAAGTTTTACTAAAAGAATTAAGCAATAGCGATTTAGAATGGATGACTGCTACAGGTAAACAAGAAACCTTTTACCCTGGTCATATTTTAACTGGCGATAATTTTTACATTATTCTAGAAGGAACTCTGGTTGCTACTATGGCTCAACCAGATGATAATCCTCTAGCCCAAGCTTTTGGAAAGTTGGAAGCATCTGGTTTGGAGATTATGCACTTATCTAGTGGCGAAGTAGTAGGAGAAAATATTTTAACAGGATTCAAATCCCACAATATTACTGTTAAAGCGGAGGATAGATGTCTTGTGGTATCTTTACCTCTAGAAGCATTAAAAACTAAGCTCAAACAAGATAAAGGTTTTGCTGCCCGCTTTTATCGGGCGATCGCGATTCTCTATTTAAATAGATTACAATCTTTACTAGAACGCCTCGGTCGCAAAAAATTCACTCCTAATCAAGCAGTCAGAGATGTACTATATATCTTTGGCAAATTACATGATAGCGATTTGGATTGGGCGATCGCAAATGGTAATATTGAGAAAATTACGGCTCAAACTACTTTAATTCGTCAAGGAAGACCTGTTGAGGCTTTATACTTCCTCTTAGATGGAAAAATGAGCGTTTCTTTTGAAAATAATCAACATAATCCTTTAACTAATATTTTTGCCACTTTAGAAGAAAGAGAAGTTTCAGGACAAGAGATTGCCAAGTTATATAAAGGAGAAATTATTGGTGAAACTCCTTTTATTGATGGGCGTTTACCTTATGGAACAGTAACTGCTGTCGAAAATTCTTTGGTACTTGCTTTGTCTCGACCTTTACTAATAGCTAAACTCCAGCAAGATATTGGTTTTGCTGCCCGTTTTTATCAGGCAATTGGGACTTTATTAGCAGATAAATTACAGGGAATAATTAGCAAGTTTAGTTCTAGCAGACGCACGTATGTTCAAGAGGAGTCTTTCAACAATCAAGGCATTGATGAAGATGAAATAGATCCAGATACCTT